>NZ_JBHWJY010000112.1:0-23674 GCF_042731135.1 Streptomyces sp. NPDC059874 | reverse complement strand
GCCCCGCACCTGCGAAGGTGCGGGGCCGTTCCTTCGTCCCTTGCGTGAGGTCAGGACGAGGCCGGGGGGTACATCCCGCTCGGGAGCTTGGCCGCGGCCGCGCGGTCGAGGAGCCACAGGGTGCGGAACAGGCCGTAGGCCGCGGCCGCCGGGGCCTGGACCTCGCCCGCGCCACCGAGCGCGATGGACACCGCGCCGGCCTTGTCCTCGCCGGCCGCGAGCAGCCAGACCTCGCGGGCCGCGCGGATCGCCGGGAGCGTCAGGGAGATCCGGGTGGGCGGGGGCTTCGGGGCGCCGTGGACGCCGACCACCGTGCGCTCGGTCTCGCGGGCCGCAGGGTGCTCCGGGAAGAGGGAGGCCACGTGCGTGTCCGGGCCGACACCGAGCATCAGCACGTCGAAGCGGGGGACCGGGCCGTGGTCCTCGGGGCCGGCCGCCTTCGCGAGCTCGGCGGCGTACGATGCCGCCGCCGCGTCCACGTCGGGCCCGTACGGGCCGTCGGAGGCCGGCATGACGTGCACGCGGGCCGGGTCGACGGGGACGGAATCCAGGAGGGCCTCACGGGCCTGCGTGTGGTTGCGCTCGGGGTCGTCGGCGGGCACGTACCGCTCGTCGCCCCACCACAGGTCGAGGCGGGACCAGTCGACGGCGTCCCGGGCGGGGGCCGCCGCCAGTGCGGCGAGGAGGCCGTTGCCGTTGCGGCCGCCGGTGAGGACGACGGACGCGGTGCCGCGGGCCGTCTGCGCGTCCACGATCTTCGTGATGAGCCGGGCGGCCGCGGCCTGGGCCATCAGCTCCTTGTCCCGGTGGACGACGACCTGGGGTGTCGTCATGCCCATGTGCTGCCGCCTTCGTTGGTTGTGCGGGTGGTTCCGGTGCGGGCGGGTGCCGCTGCGCGGAGCCGCTCCCCGCCCCGCCCTTTCTCCGTTTCCCGGGCTCTGCCCGGACCCGCGCCTCAAACGCCGGCGAGGCTGAATCTTTCAGCCCGTCCGGCGTTTGAGGACTGGGGGTCCCCCCGGACGGAGTCTGGGGGAGGGTCTGGGGCGGAGCCCCAGTTTCGGGAAGGGGCGGGGCGGGGAGGCCCCGCGCAGCGGCTTCGCTACTTGGCCGCCGCCTTCTTGGCCGGCTTGGGCGCCGGCTTCGGGGTCTCGGCCTCCGCCTTGGCCGGGGCTTCGGCCGGAGCCTCCGCAGGGTTCAGGCGGGCCACGCCGAACTTCAGCGAGGCCTCGTACGTGTTGTCCGGGTCCAGGCGGCGGAGTTCCTCCGCCAGGAGCTCGGCCGTGTCGCGGCGCTTCAGCGCCACCGCACGGTCGGGCTGCCCCGGCATGCACAGCGTGGCCAGGGATCCGTCCGCCCGGTCGAGGACGATCACGCCGTCCTTGGTCTCCAGGCGCACGGCCGTCAGGCCCGGGCCCGCCGAGAGGGTGCGCGAGACCGGCACGCCGAGACGGTCCGCCAGCCACATGGCCAGCAGCTCGCAGCTCGGGTTGTCGTCCTCGCCCTCCACGGTCGCCGAGGTGACCTTCAGGGCCTGCTGGTCCAGCGCGGCCGCCAACATCGAGCGCCACGGGGTGATCCGGGTCCAGGACAGGTCCGTGTCCCCGGGTGCGTAGGACGCCGCCCGGGCCGCGAGCGCCCCGATCGGCTGTTCGCAGGAGTACGTGTCCGTGATCCGGCGCTGCCCCAGCGCGCCCAGCGGGTCGCCCGCCAGGTCGGACGGGGCACCCTCGGGCCACCAGACGACCACCGGAGCGTCCGGCAGCAGGAGCGGGAGAACCACCGACTGGGCGTGGTCGACCAGTTCGCCGTGAAGGCGGAGCACAACCGTTTCACCGCTGCCGGAGTCCGCCCCGACGCGGACTTCCGCGTCGAGACGGGCATCGCGGCGGCTGCGCGGCGAGCGGCTGACCCGCTTGATGACGACGACGATCCGCGAGGGGTGTTCGTGGGACGCGTCGTTCGCCGACTTGAGAGCGTCGTACGCGTTCTCTTCGTCGGTCACGATCACCAGCGTGAGGACCATGCCGATGGCCGGCGTGCCGATGTCCCGGCGTGCCTGCACCATCGCGGCGTTGATCTTGCTGGAGTTGGTCTCCGTGAGGTCGATCTTCATGGCCGGCGCCAGCTCCGTCCGTCTCGTGCGAGCATCTCGTCCGCCTCGACCGGCCCCCAGGTGCCCGCCGGGTACTGCGCGGGCTTGCCGTGCTTGTCCCAGTACTCCTCGATCGGGTCGAGGATGTTCCAGGACAGTTCGACCTCCTGGTGACGCGGGAAGAGGTTCGCGTCGCCGAGCAGGACGTCCAGGATGAGCCGCTCGTACGCCTCGGGGCTGGACTCCGTGAAGGACTCGCCGTAGGCGAAGTCCATCGTGACGTCGCGGACCTCCATGGAGGTGCCCGGGACCTTGGAGCCGAAGCGGACCGTGACGCCCTCGTCCGGCTGGACCCGGATGACCAGGGCGTTCTGGCCCAGCTCCTCCGTCGCGCCCGACTCGAACGGGAGGTACGGAGCCCGCTTGAAGACCACCGCGATCTCCGTCACCCGGCGGCCCAGGCGCTTGCCCGTCCGCAGGTAGAAGGGGACGCCCGCCCAGCGGCGGTTGTTGATCTCCAGGCGGATGGCCGCGTAGGTGTCGGTCTTCGACTTGGGGTCGATGCCGTCCTCTTCGAGGTACCCGACGACCTTCTCGCCGCCCTGCCACGCGGCCGCGTACTGGCCGCGCACGGTGTGCTTGCCCAGGTCCTCCGGCAGCTGCACCGCCGTCAGCACCTTGAGCTTCTCCGCCACCAGCGCCTTGGGGTGGAAGGAGCCGGGCTCCTCCATCGCGGTCAGCGCGAGCAGCTGGAGCAGGTGGTTCTGGATGACGTCACGGGCCGCGCCGATGCCGTCGTAGTAACCGGCCCGGCCGCCGATGCCGATGTCCTCGGCCATCGTGATCTGCACGTGGTCGACGTACGACCGGTTCCAGATCGGCTCGAACATCGTGTTGGCGAAGCGGAGCGCCAGGATGTTCTGGACGGTCTCCTTGCCGAGGTAGTGGTCGATCCGGAAGACCTCGTCCCGGGGGAAGACCTCGTGGACGACCTTGTTGAGTTCCTCGGCGCTCTTCAGGTCGTGGCCGAAGGGCTTCTCGATGACGGCACGCCGCCAGGAGCCCTCCTTCTGAGCCAGCCCGTGGTTCTTGAGCTGCTGGACCACCTTCGGGAAGAACTTCGGCGGCACGGACAGGTAGAAGGCGAAGTTGCCGCCGGTGCCCTGCGCCTTGTCGAGCTCGTCGATCGTCGACTTCAGGGTCTCGAAGGCCGCGTCGTCGTCGAAGTTCCCCTGCACGAACCGGCAGCCCTGCACCAGCTGCTGCCAGACCTCCTCCCGGAACGGCGTGCGCGAGTGCTCCTTGACGGCCTCGTACACCTCCTGGGCGAAGTCCTCGTGCTCCCACTCCCGGCGGGCGAAGCCGATCAGGGAGAAGCCCGGGGGCAGCAGGCCGCGGTTGGCGAGGTCGTAGACGGCAGGCATCAGCTTCTTGCGCGACAGGTCACCCGTAACGCCGAAAATGACCAGGCCGGACGGCCCCGCGATGCGCGGGAGCCGCCGGTCCTGTGCGTCACGAAGCGGGTTCGCTCCGTTTACAGACAAGGTGTTCAGGCCTCCGTGGGGGCGAGGCGCTCAAGCTCCGCCTCGGTCGACTTCAGCAGGTCGTTCCAGGACGCCTCGAACTTCTCGACGCCCTCGTCCTCGAGCAGCTGCACCACATCGTCGTACGAGATGCCCAGCTTCGCGACCGCGTCGAGCTCGGCGCGGGCCTGCTCGTAGGTGCCGCGCACGGTGTCACCGGTGATCTGACCGTGGTCCGCGGTGGCCTCCAGGGTGGCCTCCGGCATGGTGTTCACCGTGTTCGGGGCGACCAGGTCGTCCACGTACAGGGTGTCCTTGTACGCCGGGTCCTTGACGCCCGTCGAGGCCCACAGCGCGCGCTGCTTGTTGGCGCCGACACGCTCCAGGGCGGTCCAGCGGTCCGAGGAGAAGACCTCCTCGTACGCCTCGTAGGCCAAACGGGCGTTGGCGAGGGCCGCCTTGCCCTTGAGGGCCTTGGCCTCGTCGGTGCCGACGGTGTCCAGGCGCTTGTCGATCTCGCTGTCCACGCGGGACACGAAGAAGGAGGCGACCGAGTGGATCAGGGAGAGGTCCAGGCCTGCGGCCTTGGCCTTCTCCAGGCCCGCCAGGTACGCGTCCATGACCTCGCGGTAGCGCTCCAGCGAGAAGATCAGCGTGACGTTGACGCTGATGCCCTTGCCGATGACCTCGGTGATCGCCGGCAGGCCGGCCTTGGTCGCCGGGATCTTGATGAGCGTGTTCGGACGGTCCACCAGCCAGGCGAGCTGCTTGGCCTCGGCGATGGTCGCCGGGGTGTTGTGCGCCAGGCGCGGGTCGACCTCGATCGACACGCGACCGTCCTGGCCGTCCGTGCGGTCGTAGACCGGGCGCAGGATGTCGGCGGCGTCGCGGACGTCCGCCGTGGTGATCATGCGCAGGGCCTCTTCGACGGTGACCTTGCGGGTGGCGAGGTCGGTGAGCTGCTGCTCGTAGCCCTCGCCGCCGCTGATCGCCTTCTGGAAGATCGCCGGGTTGGTGGTGACACCGACCACGTGCGACTGGTCGATGAGCTCCGCCAGGTTGCCGGACGTGATGCGCTTGCGGGACAGGTCGTCCAGCCAGATCGCCACGCCCTCGTCGGAGAGGCGCTTGAGTGCGTCTGTCATGGGAATTGCATCTCCTACTGGTGTTGTACCGGCGTCAGCGCGCGTCGGCGGCGAGGCCACGGGTTTCATCGAGGGAAGCCTTGGCGGCGGCGGCCACGGCCTCGCCGGTGAAGCCGAACTCGCGGAACAGCACCTTCGCGTCGGCGGAGGCGCCGAAGTGCTCCAGCGACACGATCCGGCCGGCGTCGCCGACGTACCGGTGCCAGGTCAGGCCGATGCCGGCCTCGACCGCGACGCGGGCCTTCACCGAGGAGGGCAGGACGCTGTCCTTGTACTCCTGGTCCTGCTCCTCGAACCACTCGACGGACGGCATGGAGACGACCCGGGTGGGGATGCCCTCGGCCTGGAGCTGCTCGCGGGCCTCGACGGCCAGGTGCACCTCGGAGCCGGTGCCGATGAGGACGACCTGGGCGTCGCCACCGTCCGCCTCGAAGAGCACGTACCCGCCCTTGGCGGCGTCCTCGTTGCGCTCGTAGGTCGGCACGCCCTGGCGGGTCAGCGCCAGACCGTGCGGGGCGCCCTTGCCGAACACCTTGGTGTGGCGCTTGAGGATCTCGCGCCAGGCGACGGCGGTCTCGTTCGCGTCGGCCGGGCGGACGATGTTCAGGCCGGGGATGGCGCGCAGCGAGGCGAGGTGCTCGACCGGCTGGTGGGTCGGGCCGTCCTCGCCGAGGCCGATGGAGTCGTGCGTCCACACGTACGTGACCGGCACGTGCATCAGCGCGGAGAGGCGGACGGCGTTGCGCATGTAGTCGGAGAACACCAGGAAGGTGCCGCCGTAGACGCGGGTGTGGCCGTGCAGGGCGATGCCGTTCATGGCCGCGGCCATGGCGTGCTCGCGGATGCCGAAGTGGATGGTGCGGCCGTACGGGTCGGCCTCCGGCAGCGGGTTGCCCTTCGGCAGGAACGAGGAGTTCTTGTCGATGGTGGTGTTGTTGGAGCCGGCCAGGTCGGCCGAACCGCCCCACAGCTCCGGGATGACCGCGCCGAGCGCTTCGAGCACCTTGCCGGAGGCGGCGCGGGTGGCGACACCCTTGCCCGCCTCGAAGACGGGGAGCTTGTCCTCCCAGCCCGCGGGCAGCTCGTTGGCGTTGATGCGGTCGAACTCGGCGGCGCGCTCCGGGTTGGCGGTGCGCCAGGCGGAGAACTCCTTCTCCCACGCGCCCCGGGCCTCGCGGCCGCGGTCGCCGAGAGCGCGGGTGTGCGCGATGACCTCGTCGGAGACCTCGAAGGTCTGCTCCGGGTCGAAGCCGAGGACGCGCTTGGTGGCGGCGACCTCGTCGTCGCCGAGGGCCGAGCCGTGCGAGGCCTCGGTGCCCTGGGCGTGCGGGGCGGGCCAGGCGATGATGGAGCGGGCCGCGATGAAGGACGGGCGCTCTGTCTCGGCCTTGGCGGCCTGGAGGGCGGCGAACAGCGCCTTCGGGTCGAGGTCGCCGTTCTCCTGCTGCTCGACGCGCTGGACGTGCCAGCCGTACGCCTCGTAGCGCTTCATGGTGTCCTCGGAGACGGCCGTCTCCGTGTCACCCTCGATGGAGATGTGGTTGTCGTCCCACAGCAGCACCAGGTTGCCGAGCTTCTGGTGGCCCGCGAGGGCGGACGCCTCGTGGGAGATGCCCTCCTGGAGGCAGCCGTCGCCCGCGATCGCGTAGACCATGTGGTCGAACGGCGAAGTGCCCGCGGGGGCCTGCGGGTCGAACAGGCCGCGCTCGTAGCGGGCGGCCATGGCCATGCCCACCGCGTTGGCGATGCCCTGGCCGAGGGGGCCGGTGGTGGTCTCCACGCCGGCCGTGTGGCCGTACTCCGGGTGGCCGGGGGTCTTGGAACCCCAGGTGCGGAACGCCTTGATGTCGTCCAGCTCCAGCCCGAACCCGCCGAGGTACAGCTGGGTGTAGAGGGTGAGGGACGAGTGCCCCGCAGAGAGCACGAAGCGGTCGCGGCCAACCCACTCGGGGTCAGCCGGGTCGTGCCGCATGACCTTCTGGAAGAGGGTGTACGCGGCGGGGGCCAGGCTCATAGCCGTACCGGGGTGGCCGTTTCCGACCTTCTGAACCGCGTCAGCGGCCAGGATGCGGGCGGTGTCGACGGCCCGCTGGTCCAGTTCGGTCCAGTCGAGCTCTGTGGTCGTCGGCTTGGTGCTCACCGTGGGTCAGGGCTCCTCTCCACATGTATGAATCCCGGTGACGAACGGTGCACCGGCGCGATTCCGAGCCTACCCCCGTAACAGCGTGCAGCTATTCGAGTGCCCACACTCTGTCACTGGTTGTTCAGCTCCGTTCGGGCCAACACGACGCGACCCCCGCGCAGGGCGACGTAAGACCAACGTCTACAGTGGCGTGGTACGTGCAAGCCCTTACGGAGCTTGCTGGTTTCTCTCTCAGGGGTGCGTGTGACGGCCGTCGAATCCCGTCCAGCGGGGGTGCTCGGGACGAGCCCCGGTCACCGGCCGTTCGGGGCCCGGGCCATGGCTTTCGTGGCTTTGACCAAGCCGCGGATCATCGAACTTCTGCTGATCACCACAGTCCCGGTGATGTTCCTCGCCGAGCAGGGCGTGCCCTCGTTGTGGCTGGTCCTCGCGACCTGCTTCGGCGGCTACCTGTCCGCGGGCGGCGCCAACGCGCTGAACATGTACATCGACCGCGACATCGACGCGCTGATGGACCGGACCTCGCAGCGCCCGCTGGTGACCGGCATGGTCAGCCCGCGCGAGTGCCTGGTCTTCGGCATCACCCTCGGAGTGGTCTCCACCCTCTTCTTCGGGCTGATCGTCAACTGGCTGTCGGCGGCGCTCGCGCTCGGTGCGCTCCTCTTCTACGTGGTCGTCTACACGATGCTGCTGAAGCGGCGCACCGCCCAGAACATCGTCTGGGGCGGCATCGCGGGCTGTATGCCGGTGCTGATCGGTTGGTCTGCGGTCAAGAACGAGGTCTCCTGGGCCGCGGTCATCCTCTTCCTCGTCATCTTCTTCTGGACGCCGCCGCACTACTGGCCGCTGTCGATGAAGGTGAAGGACGACTACGCGCGCGTCGGCGTGCCGATGCTTCCGGTCGTGGCCGGGAACAAGGTCGTGGCCCGTCAGATCGTGCTCTACAGCTGGGTGATGGTGGCGGTCTCGCTGCTGCTGACCCCGCTGGGCTACACCGGCTGGTTCTACACCGCGGTCGCGCTGGTCGCGGGCGGCTGGTGGCTGTGGGAGGCGCACGCGCTGCACGCACGGGCCAAGGCCGGCGTGACGGGCGCGAAGCTCAAGGAGATGCGACTGTTCCACTGGTCCATCACGTATGTGTCGCTGCTCTTCGTGGCGGTGGCCGTGGATCCCTTCCTCCGCTGATTACTCACCGGTAGCATGCCCTCCATGGGAGACACCGCAGACACCGCGGCCGCCGCAGGCGGCGCGGACAAGAAGCAGGACCGTACGGCGACGAAGCTGGCCAAGCAGATCGGCGCGTTCGCCAAGCACCACGGCGGCGCCGAGGGTCAGATCGCCCACATCGGCCAGGCCGGCACCCGCATCGTGCTCGTGGGCACCGACGGCGGCTGGGGCGACCTGGTCGCCCCCAGCTTCGCCGTGGCGCAGCTGGCCGCCGAGAAGGCCGGGCTGACCCTCCACGAGGAGTTCGACGGCGAGTTCGCCGCGCGGGTGAAGACCGGCCCGTACGAGTGGACGCGCATGGCCGGAATCCAGCTCGGCGGAACCGCCAACCCGGCGGCCTGAGCCGGCCTCCCGGCGCCCCGGTGCCGTCTCGGTCAACAGCACGAGAAACACCTCACACCCCGCTCACCCGTTAGGACGTGTGGAAGCCCCTTCCTCACGTCCGCAACGGGATGCCCGGATGATCGAAACGCCGCCCCTGGTGGACCAGTACTGCCACGGAGTACTCCGTACGGAGCTGGGCCTGGGCACCTTCGAGGCCCAGCTGCTCCCTGCGGCGGGCCCGCCCGCCGCGGGGACCACCTTCTTCGACACCCAGACCGGCTTCGCCGTGCGCCGCTGGTGCCCGCCGCTGCTCGGGCTGGAGCCGCACGCCGCCCCCGCCCGCTATCTGGCCCGGCGCCGCGAGCTCGGCGTGGCCGAGTCGGCGCGGCTGCTGCTGAGGGGCTCCGCGGTCGCCGCCTACCTGGTCGACACCGGGGAGGCCGGGGACCTCACCGGGCCCAAGGAACTGGCGCTCGCGGGGGACGCGGAGGCCTTGGAGACGGTCCGGCTGGAGTTACTGGCCGAGCAGGTCGCCGACACCTCCGGGACGGTGGCCGCCTTCCTCGCCAACCTTGCCGAGGCCGTCCACCATGCCGCCGCCGGTGCCGCGGCCTTCACCTGCGCCGCTGCCCCGGGCTTCGCCGCCGAGCCGCCCGGCCCCGGCGAGGTGCGCGGGGCGGCCGGGCGGTGGCTGGACCGGCGCACCAGGGGCGGAGCCGTACGGGACCCCGTGTTGCTGCGGCACCTGCTGTGGAGCGCGGTGTCCTCCGGGTTGCCGCTCCAGCTGCACGCGGGCGCGGGGGAGCAGGCCGCGCTGACCGGCTTCGTACGGGCCACCGAGGGCCTGGGCGCGCGGCTCGTACTGCTGGGCTCGTACCCCCACCACCGGCACGCGGCGCGGCTGGCCGCGGCCTTCCCGCACGTCTACGCGGACACCGGCGCGGCCCTGGGGCGGACCGGCGCCGGCGCCGCGACGGTGCTCGCGGAGCTGCTGGAGATCGCGCCGTTCGGGAAGCTGATGTTCTCCAGCGGCGGGAGCCGGCTGCCCGAGCTGCACGCGGTCGGCGCCCTGGTCTTCCGGGAGGCGCTGGGCCGGGTGCTGGGCGGCTGGGTCGCCGACGGGTCCTGGTCCTGGCGGGACGCCGACCGGGTGGCCGCCCTGGTCGCGGCGGGCAACGCCCGCCGCGTCTACCGGCTGGACGAGCGGGGGTAGGGCCCGCCGTCGGATCAGACGGTGGAGAGCTGCGCGTCGCCCTGGGCCGGGATCTCCGCCTGCTCCACGGGCCGCTCGCGCAGGCTCAGAGCGATCCGGAGCACCGCGATCCACACCAGGCAGGAGCCGAGCATGTGGGCGGCGACCAGGAGCTCCGGCAGCTCCGTGAAGAACTGCACGTAACCGATGCCGCCCTGCGCGAGCAGCACGATCAGCAGATCGCGGGCGCGGGCCCGGGTGTCGGTGGGCGCGTCCACGACCCGCAGCGCCAGCCACATCGCCACGGCCAGCGCGCACACCAGCCACGCGGCGACGGCGTGCACATGGGCGGTGGCCGCCCAGTCGAACGGCATCCGCTTGATCTCGCTCTTGTCGCCGGCGTGCGGTCCGGAGCCGGTGACGACCGTGCCCGCCGCGATCAGCACGAGGGTGGTGGCGATCAGCGCCCACGACAGCTTGCGCACCGGACCGGGCACGCGCGGCCGGGGGGCGCCGTCGCCCTCACGGGTGCGCTGCCAGGAGACGGTGGTGACCGCGATCAGGCCGGTGGCGAGCAGGAAGTGACCGGCGACGCTGTACGGGTTGAGCCCCGTCAGAACGGTGATGCCGCCGAGCACCGCGTTGCCCATGACGAGGGCGAACTGGGCCCAGCCGAGCTTCGTCAGGGACTGCCGCCAGGGCTTGGTCGAGCGGGCCGCGAGGATGAACCAGCCGACGGCCGCGCTGAGCACGTACGTCAGCATCCGGTTGCCGAATTCGATGGCGCCGTGGAAGCCCTGGGCCTGCGTCACGACCAGGCTGTCGTCGGTGCACTTGGGCCAGGTGTCGCAGCCGAGACCGGATCCGGTCAGCCGCACCGCGCCGCCGGTGACGATGATGGCCACGCTCATCAGGAGCGCGGCGGTCGCTGCCCGCCGGACGGTCCGGGGTGACGGCGTCCAGCGGTCGGCGATGTATGCGAATGGGTTCAACACGGCCCCTATCGTAGGCGTCGCCTTGTGCAAAGTTTCACGAGGGGGTGGTGTCGAGAGGTGCCTCGGGGCCGACGGTCAGGCGGAACCGGGCGCCGGCCGGGTCGCCCTCCTCGTGCCACCACAGGCGGATGCGCCAATGGCCGCCGTCGCCCGGACAGTCGGCCGAGGCCGCGAAGGCGTGCGCCACTTCTGACGCTACGTCCGAGGCTGTCCTGTTTCTCACTTCTGTAGAGCCATGCCAGGGATGACCTATTACGTTCCACAGGCCGTCCGTGCCGCGCACCTCCACGCGCCACACCGCGAGCCACGGGGTGACGTCCAGCATCGTGTGCACCTGCTCGGAGCTCAGCCCCAGCCGCGCGGCGATCTCGTCCTCCGCCACCCCCTGGATACGGGCGGCCACCACGGCCTGCGGCAGTAGCCGTTCGGGCAGCAGCCCCTCCGCGCGCAAGCGGACCAGGGAGGTGAAGGCCAGGAACCGCAGGCGCAGTTCCAACTGGCGGCCTATGTGGTCGAGGGCCTCCTCGGCCTCCTCGGACTCCTCCGGGCCGGTGTCCGCGAGCAGCAGCTGCCGGAAGTCCGCCTCCGCGTCCACCGCCCAGGCCACCGCCTCCTCCGCGAGACCCAGCTCCGCGAGGCGGTCCCCGAGGAACACCTTCGCCTGGGCGAGCCCCCGCCGATTGACCGGATCGCGCTGGTCCAGGCCCGACCACACCTCGACTGCGGTGCGGGTCAGGTCACGGGCCCGCTCGCCGGCCGCCCGTTCCATGGCGCTCGGGCCCTCGGAGGCTGCCGGCCCCAGCGGGTGCCTCGGCAGCCGTGCGTCGTCGCTCAGCGGCCAGGCCAGCCACACCCCGTGGTTGATCAGCCCGCGTGCGTACCAGCGGGCGTAGTCGGGGGAGTACGGGGCCGCGCGCTCGGAGCTCCGCAGGCCCTCCTCGATCGTGGCGAGGGCGGTGGCGCGGTCCCCCTCGGCGAAGCGCAGGGCCGCCCGGTCGGCCAGCCGCAGCCCCAGCAGCGCGGTGCACTCGGGGTCGTCGGTGAGCGGGCGCAGGGCGCCGATCAGCTCGTCGAGGAGCCGCTCGCGTTCCTCGGGTTCCGCGTGCGCCGCCCCCGACCGCACCCGTGCCCACTGCTCGTCCAGCCGAAGTACGGCCTCCCGCTGCACCATGTCCGCCCCCCGGCTTCATGTGTGGAGGCGCCCATCCTCGCGGCTGTGCCGTCGCGAGGGGAAGGGTTTCATTCCCAGCGGAAGAGCCGCGCGGCGGCGCCCAGACCGAGTACGGCCCAGGCGGCGAGCACGGCCGCGTCGCCCCACGGCAGCGCCGCCCCGTGCTGGAGCACCTCGCGCAGACCGTCGGACAGGGCGGAGATGGGCAGCAGGCCCAGCACGGCCTGGGCGGCGTCCGGGAACTTCTCCAGCGGCACGATCACCCCGCCGCCGACCAGCAGCAACAGGAACACCAGGTTGGCGGCGGCCAGGGTGATCTCGGCCTTGAGGGTGCCCGCCATCAGCAGCCCCAGCCCGGAGAAGGCGGCGGTGCCGAGGAGGATCAGTGCGGCGACCGACAGCGGGTTCCCGTGCGGAGACCAGCCCAGCGCGAAGGCGATCACCGTCAGCAGGGCGATCTGGAGCACCTCGGTGACCAGCACCGACAGGGTCTTGGCCGCCATGAGTGCCCAGCGCGGCAGCGGGGAGGCCCCGAGCCGCTTGAGGACCCCGTAGCGGCGGTCGAAGCCGGTGGCGATGGCCTGGCCGGTGAAGGCGGTGGACATCACGGCGAGGGCCAGGACGCCGGGGGCCAGGAAGTCCACGGACTTCTCCGAACCCGTGTCGATGATGTCCACGGCCGAGAAGAGGGTCAGCAGCAGCGCCGGGATGATCACGGTCAGCAGCAGCTGCTCCCCGTTGCGCAGCAGCATCCGGGTCTCCAGCGCCGTCTGCGCGAGGATCATGCGGGAAACCGGGGCCGCTCCCGGTGCGGGGGTGAACGTACCGGCGCTCATGCGCGCAGCTCCTTGCCCGTGAGCTCGAGGAAAACGTCTTCGAGGGTGTGCCGCTCCACCGAGAGGCTGTCCGGCATCACTCCGTGCTGCGCGCACCAGGACGCGACGGTGGCCAACAGCTGCGGGTGGACGTCGCCGGTGACCCGGTAGACGCCCGGGGTGAGCTCGCTGGCCTCGGTGCCGTCGGGCAGCGCCTTCAGCAGGGAGGCGAGGTCGAGGGAGGGGCGGCCGGTGAAGCGCAGGGTGTTCTCGGCGCCGCCCCGGCACAGCTGCTCGGGGCTGCCGTGGGCGATGACGCGGCCCGCGTCGACGATGGCGACCTCGTCCGCGAGCTGCTCGGCCTCGTCCATGTGGTGGGTGGTGAGGACGACGGAGACCCCGTCGGCGCGCAGCTCCCGTACGAGGTCCCAGGTCGCGCGGCGGGCCTGCGGGTCCAGGCCGGCGGTGGGCTCGTCCAGGAAGACCAGCTCGGGGCGGCCGACCACGGCCATGGCCAGGGCCAGGCGCTGCTGCTGGCCGCCGGAGAGCCGGCGGTAGGGGGTGCGGCCGCAGCCGCCGAGGCCGAGGCGTTCCACCAGGGGGTCCACGTCGAGCGGGTCGGCGTACAGCTTGGCCATGTGGCGCAGCATCTCCACGGCGCGGGCTCCGGAGTAGACGCCTCCGGACTGGAGCATCACGCCGATCCGGGGGCGCAGTGCCTCGGCCTGGGCGACCGGGTCGAGACCGAGGACGCGGACGGTTCCGGCGTCGGGGCGGCGGTAGCCCTCGCAGGTTTCCACAGTGGTCGTCTTGCCCGCGCCGTTGGGACCGAGGACCGCGGTGACGGAGGCCCTGCGGACGGTGAGGTCCAGTCCGTCCACCGCTGTTTTGGGGCCGTACCGCTTCACCAGTCCGCGGATCTCCACGGCGGGGTCGTTGCTCATGGGGGATGAGTCTACGGAGCCGGGGAGGGGGCCCAAGGTCCCGGGGGCGCGAGGGTCACGGGCCCGCCCATTGATGACCTTTTCGCGCGGTCGGGCCGCGGCCCGGGCCCTAGCGTCGAAGGGTGAACAGCATCGCTCAGAACGTCGAAGCCACCTCGGGGCAGGCCGAGCACAAGGCCCATGACCTGGGGCACCCGCCGCGGTTCTTCGTGTCTGCGATGCTCGCCGGGGCGTACATCGCGATCGGCGAGGTGCTGCTGCTGGTGGCGGTCTCGCCGTTCGCGGCCAAGGGTTCGGCGGGGGTGAAGCTGCTGGAGGGCGCGGTCTTCCCGATCGCACTGACGATCGTGATGTTCGCCGGCGCCCAGCTCTTCACGAGCAACGTGATGGTGATGCTGGTCGGCGCGCTGTCCGGCCGGACCGGGGTCAAGGACCTGCTGTCCTCGTGGGCCCTGTGCCTGACCGGCAACCTGCTCGGGGCCTTCGGCTTCGGGGCGATGGTGCACGCCTCCGGGGTGACCTCCACGCCGTCCGCCCGGGCCATGCTCACCGAGATGGTGCACACGAAGATCGCGCTCGGCGGCGGGCAGCTCTTCTGGCGCGCGGTGCTCTGCAACATGCTCGTCTGCCTGGGCGTCTGGATGTTCACCCGGGCCCGGGGCGACGCCGCGAAGATCTTCGTGCTGTGGCTGCCGGTGGCGGTATTCGTCGCCGTGGGATTCGAACACTGCGTCGCGAACATGGCCCTTTTCAGCCTCGCGATCCTGGATGGCTCAGCGTCGGTCAGTGATCTTTTCCAAAATCTGATCTTCACCGTGCCGGGAAACGTCGTGGGTGGAGGATTGCTGGTGGGAGCCGTGTACTGGTTCGCCGGAGGGGCCGGGCGGGAAGGTGGATTGTTTGCCTCCGAATAACTCTGCGTCGACAAATTAGGTAACCCTTAGTGATGGATGCCACCAGGAGTGGCCTCGGTCACGGCTTGTCGGGGCTCGGTTAATTACGCAACAATGGCGTTGTGAAATACGGCGAACGGCAGACCGAGACCCCCCAGGGGGAGCTCGCCACCGGGGAGCGGTCAACCCGCAACCGCGTGGCGCGCTCGATCCTGGACCACGGTCCGTCCACCGTCGCCGACCTCGCCCAGCGCCTCGGCCTCACCCAGGCCGCCGTCCGCCGCCACCTCGACACGCTCGTCGCCGACGACGTGGTCGCACCCCGTGAGCAGCGCGTGTACGGCGCGCGCACCCGGGGTCGGCCCGCCAAGGTCTTCGCGCTCACCGACTGCGGCCGCGACGCCTTCGACCAGTCCTACGACGCGCTCGCCGCGGACGCCCTGCGCTGGATCGCGCAGTCCGTCGGCGGGGGCGAGAAGGGGGAGGCGGCCGTTGCCGCCTTCGCCCGGGCCCGGATGGAGACGCAGGCGCGGAGCTACCGGGAAGCCGTCGACGCGGCCGCCCCGGCGGACCGCACGGAGGCCCTTGCCAGGGCGTTGACCGCGGACGGGTACGCTGCTACGGCGAAGAGCGCTCCCGGTCCGCACAGCGGTGAACAGCTCTGCCAGCACCACTGCCCGGTCGCGCATGTCGCCGAGCAGTTCCCGCAGCTCTGCGAGGCGGAGACCGAGGTCTTCTCCCGCCTGCTCGGGACACATGTGCAGCGACTCGCCACGATCGCCCACGGCGACGGGGTGTGCACGACGTTCATTCCGCGTAGCGCGAGCGCCACACAGACCGACACATCAGTATCTGCAAGTACGGCCGGGAGGAACCCCGCATGACCACGGAGACTGCTCACCCTGAGCTCGATGGCCTGGGCACCTACGAATACGGCTGGGCCGACTCCGACGCGGCCGGCGCGGCTGCCAAGCGGGGTCTGTCCGAAGAGGTCGTCCGCGACATCTCGGCGAAGAAGTCCGAGCCGGAGTGGATGCTGAACCTCCGCCTCAAGGGCCTCAAGCTGTTCGACAAGAAGCCCATGCCGAACTGGGGTTCCGACCTCTCGGGCATCGACTTCGACAACATCAAGTACTTCGTGCGTTCGACCGAGAAGCAGGCCGCTTCCTGGGAGGACCTGCCCGAGGACATCAAGAACACGTACGACAAGCTCGGCATCCCCGAGGCGGAGAAGCAGCGCCTCGTCGCCGGTGTCGCGGCCCAGTACGAGTCCGAGGTCGTCTACCACCAGATCCGTGAGGACCTGGAGGAGCAGGGCGTCATCTTCCTCGACACGGACACCGCGCTCAAGGAGCACCCGGAGCTCTTCCAGGAGTACTTCGGCACGGTCATCCCGGTCGGCGACAACAAGTTCGCCTCGCTGAACACCGCCGTCTGGTCCGGTGGCTCGTTCATCTACGTCCCCAAGGGCGTCCAGGTGGACATCCCGCTCCAGGCCTACTTCCGTATCAACACGGAGAACATGGGTCAGTTCGAGCGGACGCTGATCATCGTCGACGAGGACGCCTACGTCCACTACGTCGAGGGCTGCACCGCCCCGATCTACTCCTCGGACTCGCTGCACAGCGCCGTGGTCGAGATCATCGTGAAGAAGGGCGGCCGCTGCCGCTACACGACCATCCAGAACTGGTCGAACAACGTCTACAACCTGGTCACCAAGCGCGCCGTGGCGTACGAGGGCGCGACCATGGAGTGGATCGACGGCAACATCGGTTCCAAGGTCACCATGAAGTACCCGGCCGTCTACCTGATGGGCGAGCACGCCAAGGGCGAGACCCTGTCCATCGCCTTCGCGGGCGAGGGCCAGCACCAGGACGCCGGCTCCAAGATGGTCCACATGGCGCCGAACACCTCCTCGAACATCGTCTCCAAGTCGGTGGCCCGAGGCGGCGGCCGCACCTCCTACCGCGGTCTCGTCGAGATCGGCGAGGGTGCGTCGGGCTCCAAGTCCAACGTGCTGTGCGACGCGCTCCTGGTCGACACCATCTCCCGCTCGGACACCTACCCCTACGTGGACGTCCGCGAGGACGACGTGACGATGGGCCACGAGGCCACCGTCTCCAAGGTCTCCGACGACCAGCTCTTCTACCTGATGCAGCGCGGCCTCACCGAATTCGAGGCCATGGCCATGATCGTGCGCGGCTTCGTCGAGCCGATCGCGAAGGAGCTGCCGATGGAGTACGCGCTGGAGCTCAACCGGCTGATCGAGCTGCAGATGGAGGGCTCGGTCGGCTAGTCCCGACCGCCCCGTCCGCAGCACATTCTTTGACGAAGGAAGAGAGCAAGACGACAGCCATGGCTGAGGCTCAGAACATTCCGGCGGGCTCCACCACCGCCGGCGCGATCGCGGTGGCCGCCGAGTCCACCGTCGCCACCCGGATGAGCGCGCCCCCGTCCTTCGACGTGGCCGACTTCCCGGTTCCGCACGGCCGCGAGGAGGAGTGGCGGTTCACCCCGCTCGCCCGCCTCAAGGGTCTGCACGACGGCACCGCGGTCGCCAACGGCACCATGAAGGCCCAGATCGACGCGCCCGAGGGCGTGACGGTCGAGTCCGTCGAGCGCGGCGACGAGCGGATCGGCAAGGCCGGCACCCCCGTCGACCGGGTCTCCGCGCAGGCGTTCTCCTCGTTCGCCAAGGCCACGGTCGTCACCGTGCCCAAGGAGACCGTGCTCGACGAGCCGATCCGCGTCGCGCTGCACGGTGAGGGCGGTACGACCTTCGGTCACACCGTCTTCGACATCAAGCCGTTCGCCGAGGCGATCATCGTGATCGACCACACGGGCGACGGCGTGCGCGCCGCCAACGTCGACATCCTCGTCGGCGACGGCGCCAAGGTCACCTTCGTGTCCGTGCAGGACTGGGACGACACCGCCGTCCACACCTCGCAGCACAACGCCCTGGTCGGTCGCGACGCCACCTTCAAGTCCGTGGTCGTCACCTTCGGCGGCGACTTGGTCCGCCTGCACCCGCGCGTCACCTACGCGGGCCCCGGCGGCGAGGCCGAGATGCTCGGGCTCTACTTCACGGACGCCGGCCAGCACCAGGAGCACCGCCTCCTGGTCACGCACGACGCCCCGCACTGCAAGTCGAACGTGGTCTACAAGGGCGCGCTCCAGGGCCAGGACGCCCACGCCGTCTGGATCGGTGACGTGCTCATCGAGAAGACCGCCGAGGGCACCGACACCTACGAGATGAACCGCAACCTCGTCCTCACGGACGGCGCGCGGGTCGACTCGGTGCCGAACCTGGAGATCGAGACCGGCGAGATCGTCGGCGCCGGTCACGCCTCCGCCACCGGCCGCTTCGACGACGAGCAGCTCTTCTACCTGCGGTCCCGAGGCATCCCGGCCGACGAGGCCCGCCGCCTGGTCGTGCGCGGCTTCTTCGCCGAGCTCGTCCAGCAGATCGGTGTCGCGGACATCGAAGAGCGCCTGATCGCGAAGATCGAGGCCGAGTTGGCGGCGGCCGTCTGATGACGTACCTCAAGGTCTGCACGCTGAGCGAGCTCGAGGAGAACACCCCGAAGCGGGTGGAACTCGACGGCACGCCGGTGTCCATCGTCTCCACCGACGGGGAGGTGTTCGCGATCAACGACATCTGCTCGCACGCGAACGTCTCCCTCTCGGAGGGCGAGGTCGAAGACTGCATGATCGAGTGCTGGCTGCACGGGTCGGCCTTCGACCTGCGCACCGGCAAGCCCTCCGGTCTGCCCGCGACGCGCCCCGTCCCCGTATACCCCGTAAAGATCGAAGGGGACGACGTGCTCGTCTCCCTCACCCAGGAGTCCTGAGGTATCCATGGCAACGCTTGAAATCCACGACCTGCACGTCTCCGTCGAGGCCGAGAACGGCGCCCGCGAGATCCTCAAGGGCGTCGACCTCACCGTCAAGCAGGGTGAGACGCACGCCATCATGGGTCCGAACGGCTCCGGCAAGTCCACCCTCGCGTACTCGCTCGCCGGTCACCCGAAGTACACCATCACCGGTGGCACCGTGACCCTCGACGGCGAAGACGTCCTGGAGATGTCCGTCGACGAGCGCGCCCGCGCCGGCGTCTTCCTCGCCATGCAGTACCCGGTCGAGGTCCCCGGCGTCTCGGTCTCCAACTTCCTGCGCACCTCGGCCACCGCCATCCGCGGCGAGGCGCCGAAGCTGCGTACCTGGGTGAAGGAGGTCAAGTCCGCGATGGAGCAGCTCCAGATGGACCCGGCCTTCGCCGAGCGCAACGTCAACGAGGGCTTCTCCGGCGGTGAGAAGAAGCGCCACGAGATCCTCCAGCTGGAGCTCCTCAAGCCGAAGATCGCGATCCTCGACGAGACCGACTCCGGCCTCGACGTCGACGCGCTGCGCCAGGTGTCCGAGGGCGTCAACCGCGTCCGCGCGACCGGCGAGGTCGGCACGCTGCTGATCACGCACTACACGCGGATCCTCCGCTACATCAAGCCCGACTTCGTCCACGTCTTCTCGGAAGGCCGCATCGTCGAGTCCGGTGGTGCCGAGCTCGCCGACAAGCTGGAGGCGGAAGGCTACGAGTCGTACAGCACGAAGGGTGGCGCGACCGCGTGATTCAGTTGCCTGGCCTCCTCGACATCGAGGCGATCCGCAAGGACTTCCCCCTGCTGGATCGTGTGGTCCACGACGGGAAGAAGATCGTTTACCTGGACAACGCGGCGACCTCCCAGAAGCCGCGCCAGGTACTCGACGCGCTGAACGAGTACTACGAGCAGCACAACGCCAACGTCCACCGTGGCGTGCACGTGCTCGCCGAGGAGGCCACGGCGCTGTACGAGGGTGCTCGCGACAAGGTCGCCGCCTTCATCAACGCACCGAGCCGCGACGAGGTGATCTTCACCAAGAACGCCTCGGAGTCGCTCAACCTGGTCGCGAACATGCTCGGCTGGGCGGACGAGCCCTACCGGGTCGACCGCGACACCGAGATCGCCATCACGGAGATGGAGCACCACTCCAACATCGTGCCGTGGCAGCTGCTCGCGCAGCGCACCGGCGCGAAGCTGAAGTGGTTCGGCCTCACCGACGACGGCCGGCTCGACCTGTCCAACATCGAAGAGGTCATCACGGAGAAGACGAAGATCGTCTCCTTCACGCTGGTCTCCAACATCATGGGCACGGTCAACCCGGTCGAGGCGATCGTCCGGCGCGCCCAGGACGTCGGCGCCCTGGTGCTGATCGACGCCTCGCAGGCCGCTCCGCACATGCCGCTGGACGTGCAGGCGCTCGGCGCCGACTTCGTGGCCTTCACCGGTCACAAGATGTGCGGCCCGACCGGCATCGGCGTCCTCTGGGGCCGCCAGGAGCTCCTGGAGGACCTGCCTCCGTTCCTCGGCGGCGGCGAGATGATCGAGACCGTGTCGATGCACGCCTCGACGTACGCCCCGGCGCCCCACAAGTTCGAGGCGGGTACGCCCCCGATCGCCCAGGCCGTCGGCCTCGGCGCGGCCGTGGACTACCTCACCGCGATCGGCATGGACAAGATCGCCGCTCATGAGCACGCGATCACCGAGTACGCGATCAAGCGTCTCGCCGAGGTGCCCGACCTGCGGATCATCGGCCCCACCACGGCCGAGGACCGCGGGGCCGCGATCTCCTTCGTGCTGGGCGACATCCACCCGCACGACGTCGGCCAGGTGCTCGACGAGCAGGGCATCGCGGTCCGCGTGGGACACCACTGCGCCCGCCCGGTCTGCCTGCGGTACGGAATTCCGGCGACCACGCGAGCGTCTTTCTACCTGTACTCCTCTCCCGCGGACGTCGACGCGCTGATCGACGGGCTGGAGCACGTACGGAACTTCTTCGGCTGACTAGGGCGACGAGGACGACGAGGACGCTGTGAAGCTGGATTCGATGTACCAGGAACTGATCCTGGACCACTACAAGCACCCGCACGGGCGTGGCCTGCGCGACGGCGACGCCGAGGTGCACCACGTCAACCCGACGTGCGGCGATGAGATCACGCTCCGCGTGAAGTACGACGGCGAGACGCTCACCGACGTCTCCTACGAGGGCCAGGGCTGCTCCATCAGCCAGGCCAGCGCGTCCGTGCTCAACGAGCTGCTGGTCGGCAAGGAACTGGCCGAGGCGCAGAAGATCCAGGCCGTCTTCCTGGAGATGATGCAGTCCAAGGGCAAGATCGAACCCGACGAGGCCATGGAGGAGGTGCTGGAGGACGCGGTCGCGTTCGTCGGCGTCTCCAAGTACCCGGCTCGCGTGAAGTGTGCTCTGCTGAGTTGGATGGCGTGGAAGGACGCGACGGCCCAGGCTCTGGGCGACGCGGAGAGGAAGACGGCATGACCGAGAACGCGACGCCCGAGGCGTCGACCAAGCCGGCCACCGAGGAAGAGGTCCGCGAGGCCCTCTACGACGTCGTCGACCCCGAGCTGGGCATCGACGTCGTCAACCTGGGCCTGATCTACGGCATCCACATCGACGACGCGAACATCGCCACCCTCGACATGACCCTGACCTCGGCGGCCTGCCCGCTGACGGACGTCATCGAGGACCAGGCGAAGTCGGCGACGGACGGCATCGTCAATGAACTCCGGATCAACTGGGTCTGGATGCCCCCGTGGGGCCCGGACAAGATCACGGACGACGGTCGTGAGCAGCTCCGCGCGCTCGGCTTCAACGTCTGACCGACGTGTACATGTGAGGGCCCCCGGCACGGTCGTGCCGGGGGCCCTCCCTGTTCCCCGGGCCGACAAGTGGCGTGCACCGGGAGTTGGCCACGGTGGCCGAATCTTCTCGACGGCCGTCACGACGCGGCGGCCGTACGGGTTCGTTCGTGGGGGTCACCGATGAAGAAGCAGTTGTCCATCGCAGGGATCGCGGCGCTGCTGCTCGTCGCGGCGAACGCGCCCGCGCAGGCCGTCACGTACGGGACACCGACCATCACGCTCTCCGCGTCCTACGTGTCCGGGGCCGTCGGCGCCGTGGGCGACCCCGTGGTGAACGTGACCGTGGGGCAGAGCGGAGCGGACGCCTCCGCGCTGACGGTCAGCGCCTCCGCTTCGAGCAGGACCTCGGTCGCCGGGACCGGGGACGTCACCGTGACCGGCGCCGGAGCGGTGCGGCAGCTCGCCGTCACCGCGCGGGGGCGCGGCTACACCAACCTGACGGTCAAGGTGACCGGGCTCGGCGGCAAGACCGCCACCAAGACGCTGTACTACGCCGCCTCGGACGCCGTGCAGAACCCGGCCGAGGCGCGGTACCTCACCGGGTCCTCGGACGCCTCGGCCGCCGTGGACGTGGGCGGCGGGTACACGATCGTCGCGGACGACGAGTCCAACGTGCTGCGCCTTTACGACCGTGCCCGTTCGGGCGCGCCCGTGCGGACCTGGGACTTCAGCTCGCAGCTCGGGGTCAGCAAGGAGGTGGACATCGAGGGGGCCACCCGCATCGGTGACACCGTCTACTGGACGGGCTCGCTCGGCAACAACAAGGACGGCGAGTACAAGGCGCCCCGGAACACCGTGTTCACCACCAAGGTGACCGGCTCGGGGTCGGCCACGCAGCTCGCCTACGGGCGCTCGTACAAGAAGCTGCGCGAGGACCTGGTGGCCTGGGACGTCGCGAACGGCGACCGGTACGGCTTCGCGGCCGGTACCGCGGCGGGCGAGGTGCCGAAGCAGGTCGACGGGTTCAACGTGGAGGGGCTGGAGTTCGCCCCGGGCTCGACCAGCACGGCCTACGTGGGCTTCCGGGCCCCGCTGGCGCCGGCCGCGCTCGGCGGCAAGGCCCTGATCGTGCCGGTCACCAACTTCGACCAGGTCCTGGCGACCGGGGCCACGGCGGTCTTCGGCGCGGGCGTCGAACTGGACCTCGGCGGACTGTCCGTGCGGGACATCCGCAAGAACGCGGCGAACCAGTACCTGATCCTGGCGGGCTCCTGGGCCGCCGACGACAACACGGACCCGTACGCGCTCTACCAGTGGGACGGCGTCCCCGGCCACGCGCCCGTCAAGCGGGCCGACCTGCCCACCACGGACCCGGGCGGCTGGGAGGCCGTCGTGGACGTGCCCGACCTGTCGGTGCCGGGCGCCCGGGTGCAGCTGATCACGGACAGCGGCTCCGCGGACCTGTACGGGGACGGCACGGAGGCCAAGGACCTCACGCACCCGGAGTGGAAGAAGGCCCGCGCGGCCTGGTTCACGCTGGGCTGACCCGGCGGCTGCGCACGGCGATGTGTACGGGTGTACGCAACGATGCGTACACCCGTACACTCGGTCCGGTGCCTTACGTACTGCTTGCCGCCGCCATAGCCGCCGAGGTCGCCGGAACCACCGCGATGAAGTACAGCGACGGCTTCACGAAGCTGTGGCCGTCGCTGGGCACGCTGCTCGGCTACGTCATCGCCTTCACCCTGCTGGCGCAGACCCTGAAGTCGATGTCGGTGGGCACGGCGTACGCGATCTGGGCGGGCGTCGGCACGGCCGCCATCGCCGCCATCGGCATGGTGTTCATGGGGGAGGCGGCCACCGCCGCGAAGATCGCCGGCCTCGCGCTGGTGATCTGCGGGGTGGTCCTACTCAACCTCGGCGGGGCGCACTGATGCCCGCCGGCGTACGGCGCTACGACCCCGACCGGCGGCAGCGGATCATCGACGCGGCGATCCGGGTGGTGGGCGCCAAGGGCATCGCGGGGCTGAGCCACCGCAGCGTGGCCGCGGAGGCCGACGTACCGCTCGGGTCGACGACGTACCACTTCAAGACGCTGGACGACCTGATGGTCGCGGCGCTCCGTCAGGCCAACGAGGGCTTCACCCCCGCGCCGGCCCTGCCGGAGCCGGACCTGGCGGGGGCGCTGGCCCGCCTGCTCGGGGAGTTCCTGACGGCCGACCGGAGCCGGGTCGAGCTGGAGTACGAGCTCTACCTGGCGGCCCTGCGCCGGCCGGCGCTGCGGCCGGTGGCGGCGGAGTGGTGCGAGTCGGTCGTGGCGGCGCTGGCCCCGCGAACCGATCCGGTGACGGCCCGCGCGCTGGTCGCCGTCATGGACGGCATCAGCCTGCAGGTCCTCCTGACGGACGCGGAGTACGACGAGGCGTACGCCCGCGAAATCTTGAGCCGGGTCCTGCGGTCCGCCTAGCGGGCGCCGCCGCTTCCTGGGGCTCCGCCCCAGACCCCGCGCCTCAAACGC
>NZ_JBHWJY010000111.1:0-23886 GCF_042731135.1 Streptomyces sp. NPDC059874 | reverse complement strand
CGCTTCCCCCAGGGGAGCGCGGCCGCCGCCGTTTTGCGTGCGTGCTCGATCGGATGTTCACCGGCTGATCGGATCTTCCCGAGTCGAAAACCGGGACAGATGCCTGCAAACTGGCCAAGTCGGGATCTTCCCGGCTCCTGCGGGGAGGAGGTACGGGAGTGCGCGCGAGGCCGAGCGGAGCGGTATCGCTCCTGGTCACAGCCGTGATCCTGACCGGACTCCTGATCCCCGGGGCAGCCGCACAGGCCGGCGGGGAGGAGTCCGCGTCCGGCCCCGAGGGTGTCCCGGCCGCAGTCGACCTCTCCGAGATCCCCGCCGAGCCGCCCGTGCAGCCCGCGCGGCCCGCCGCCAAGGAACTCTTCGGCGCGGACTGCGACACCGAGATCACGGGCTCGCAGGTCACGGCGCGCTGCCACAACGGCTACCCGGAGACCGACCTGGTGCGTCTGCACGTCGAATGCGACCGCTGGTGGGACCTGGACGGGGACGGCGCCCCCGTGGCCGTCGGCCCGGCCGGCCGTGTCGAGCTCACCGCCCGCTGCTGGAAGGAAGTCCGCTCGGCCTGGATCAGCCACCAGCGGCCGTGAGGTCCTCCTCCACTCACCTGCCGAGACAGGCGAAGGGGTAGCCCGCCGCCTCCGAGGCCGCCGCGTCCCCGTCGCCCCGCCGGATCGCCTCGATCAGCCGGGAGTGGTCCAGGTGGGCCTCCGGGCGCAGCTCGGCCCCCACGTCAGTGCGCAGCCAGTCGGCCACCAGGTCGCCGAGGTCCGCGTACAGCTCGATCAGCACGTCGTTGTGCGAGGCCGCCACCACCGCCATGTGCAGGCTCACGTCCGCCGCGACGAACACCTCCGCGTCCCCGCTCGCCCAGGCCTCCTCGCGCCGCGCCAGCAGCGCGTCCAGCTGTACGAGGTCCCGCTCGCCGCGCCGCTCCGCCGCCAGCCGGGCCGCCGAGGACTCCAGCGTCGAGCGCAGCTCCGCGATGTGCCGCGGATCGGCCCCGGCGAAGCGGCGGTGCATCACACCGGCCAGCTCGCTGGTGGCGAGTACGTACGTACCCGAACCCTGCCGGATGTCGAGCAGCCCGTTGTGCGCCAGCGCCCGTACGGCCTCGCGCACGGTGTTGCGGGCGACGCCGAGCAGCTCCACCAGCTCCGGCTCGGTGGGGATGCGGGAGCCGACCGGCCATTCGCCGGAGGTGATCTGGTTCCGCAGCTGGGCGATCACCTGATCGACGAGTGCGGAGCGCCGGGGCGAGGTCAGCGGCATGGGGTCCTCTCGAAGGCGGCGGGGTGTTTACCCGGTGATGACTGGACAACCAATCATCCCATGATTCTATGATGGTGAAATGCTCGACGAAGAAATCCAGCCCCGCGACCTGACCGCAGGGGGCCACACGCCCCCGCAGCGGACCATCGGCGCGGCCGAGGCGGACAATAGCGCGCCCGCCGCGCTCACCCGGCAGGGCCCGGCGCAGCCGGCCTGGCTCGGTCCCGTGCTCATCGTCGGCATCGTGCTGGCCGCCCTCAACCTGCGGCCCGCCATCACCAGCCTCGGCGCCCTCTTCGAGGAGACCCGCGAGGGCCTCGGCATGAGCGGCACCGTCGCCGGACTGATCACCTCCGTCCCCGCCCTCTGCTTCGCCGTCTTCGGCGTCACCGCGCCCCGGCTCTCCCGCCGCTTCGGCCCGGCCGCCGTCGTCTGCGCCGGCATGGCCGCCGTGGCCGCCGGCATGCTGATCCGCCCCTTCGCGAGCAACGCCGCCGGCTTCCTCGCCGCCAGCGCCCTGGCCCTGGCCGGCATAGCCGTGACCAACGTCCTGCTCCCGGTGATCGTCAAGCGCTGGTTCCCGGAGAAGGTCGGCACCATGACCGGCCTCTACTCCATGGCCCTGGCCGCCGGCACCTCCCTCGCCGCCGCCGCGACCGTCCCGATGACCGAGGCCCTCGGCGGCAGCTGGCGCACCGGCCTGCTCATGTGGGGCCTGCTCGCGGTGCTCGCCGCACTGCTGTGGCTGCCCCTCGCCCGGGCCTCCCGCAGGGAGGAGCGCGCCGAGGCCGCCGCCGGCGCCTCCGCCGCCTCAGCCGGGAGCCCCCGGGCCGCCGCCGGCGCCGGCGTCGTCCGCAGCCGCACCGCCTGGGCCCTCGCCTGCTACTTCGGCCTCCAGGCCACCGGCGCGTACATCACCATGGGCTGGCTCCCGCAGATCTTCCGCGACGCCGGAGTCTCCGCCTCCACCGCCGGTGTGCTCCTCGCCGTCACCATGGTCATGGGCGTCCCCCTCGCCTTCGTCATCCCCGGCCTCGCCGGCCGCATGAAGAACCAGGGCGCCATCGCCGTCACCCTCGGCGTGTTCGGCCTCACCGGCTACCTCGGGCTGTACTTCGCCCCCGCCGCCGGAGCCTGGGCCTGGGCGCTGCTGCTCGGCGTCTCCAACTGCTCCTTCCCGCTCGTCATCACCCTCATCGGGCTGCGCGCCAAGACCCCGGCCGGGGTGGTCAGGCTCTCCGCCTTCGCGCAGAGCACCGGCTACCTCCTCTCCATCCCCGGACCCCTCCTGATCGGCGCCCTCTACCAGCACAGCGGCGGCTGGGACCTGCCGCTCGCCCTGATGGCGGGCATCCTCGTACCGCAGATCGCACTGGGCGTCCTGGCCGGCCGGGACCGCACGATCGAGGACGAATGCGGCATGCGAGACTGATCGGCATGTCGCCCGTACTTGAACCCAACCCGCAGAACGGCCACAAGAAGCTCGGCCTCGTACTCGGCGCGATGCTCGCCGTGACCGTGGTCATCGCGGTCATCGCGACGCTCGCCTCCCCGTGAGGGTGGGGGTAACCCCACCACCCCCTAGGGGGTCAGGCTCAGGGTGAAGTGGGGTGTGCCCCGGATGGGAACGGCTGCCTCGGATCCATAGATTCGTGGTCAGAGAGCCCGTCCCGCCCGCACACCCACGGAGGCGGCCATGTCGGCCCCCACGCACACCCGCTCCCGCCCGCCCGCCGCCGGCTCACGGTTCGGCGCGGACGCCCGGCTGCACTGGTGGGCACTCGCCCTGCCCGCCCTCGCCTTCGGCCTCCTCCTGCTGCTCCTCGCCGGATCGGGCCGGGCCGAGGCCGCCACCGGCGAGGGCCCGGCGCTGGTCCAGGCCGTCGAACAGCTCCTGCGCGCCGTCGTCTGACCCTTTCAACACCCTGCGCCCCACACCCCGTTTCATGCGAAGCTGGGAGCCATGAGCGCCGACACACCCCGCAGGATCGCCCTCCTCCGGCACGCCAAGGCCGACTGGCCCCAGGTGTCCGACCACGACCGCCCGCTGGCGGAACGAGGCCGCAAGGACGCGCCGGCCGTCGGTCTGAAGCTCGCCGAAACCGGCATCGCCTTCGACCTGGCCCTCTGCTCCACCGCCGCCCGCACGCGCGAGACATGGAAGCTCGCCGTCCAGGAGATGCCGCACCGGCCGAAGACCCACTACGAGGAACGGCTCTACGACGCCTCGCTCGGCGAGCTCATCGCCCTGCTGAACGAGACCTCCGACGAGGTGGCCGACCTCCTCGTCATCGGGCACAACCCCGGCATGCACGCCCTCGCCGACGCCCTCTCCGGACGGGCGAAGGACGACACCCTCGCGCGGATGACCCGTACCGGATTCCCGACCGCGGCGCTCGCCGTCGTCTCCTTCACCGGCTCGTGGAAGTCCCTGGAGCACGGGGTGGGCACGCTGCTCGACTACTGGACCCCCAAGGGCCACTGACCCGACCCGAACCCGGTCCGTACGCACGAACGGGCCCCGGCAGCCGCATCGGCGGCCGGGGCCCGTTCCGCGTTCGTCGTTCCCGGTCCTACGAGGTCACGCCAGGTCGGCGGCCTCGACCTCCTCGCGGGTGATCCCGAGCAGGTACAGCACCGCGTCCAGGAAGGGCACGTTCACCGCCGTGTGCGCGGCCTCGCGGACCACCGGCTTGGCGTTGAAGGCCACGCCCAGTCCGGCCGCGTTCAACATGTCCAGGTCGTTGGCGCCGTCGCCGATGGCCACCGTCTGGGCGAGCGGAACCCCCGCCTCCGCGGCGAACCGGCGCAGCAGCCGGGCCTTGCCCGCCCGGTCCACGATCTCGCCGGTGACCTTGCCCGTGAGCTTGCCGTCCACGATCTCCAGGGTGTTGGCCGAGGCGAAGTCCAGCCCCAGCCGCTCCCGCAGATCGTCGGTCACCTGGGTGAACCCGCCGGAGACCACACCGACCTGGTAGCCGAGCCGCTTGAGCGTACGGATCAGGGTCCGTGCACCCGGCGTCAGCTGCACCTCGGCACGTACCTTGTCCACGACGGAGGCGTCCAGCCCCGCGAGCAGCGCCACGCGGGCGTGCAGCGACTGCTCGAAGTCCAGCTCGCCGCGCATGGCCCGCTCGGTCACCTCGGCGACCTCGGCCTCGCAGCCGGCGTGCGCGGCGAAGAGCTCGATCACCTCGTCCTGGATCAGCGTCGAGTCCACGTCCATCACGACCAGGCGCTGCGCCCGGCGGTGCAGCCCGGCCGAGACCACGGCCACGTCGACGCCGATCTGCGAGGCCGCCGTGGCCAGCGCGGTGCGCAGCGGCTCGGTCTCGGTGCCGGAGACGGCGAACTCCACCGCCGTCACCGGGTACTTCGCAAGCCGGAAGATACGGTCGATGTTGCCGCCGGTCGCGGTGATCCGGGAGGCGATGGCAGCCGTGGACTCGGCGGTCAGCGGATGCCCGAGCACGGTGACGTGGGAACGGCCACTGCCGCGCGGCCGGTTGTCACCGGTGCCGGAGAGGATCTCGGCCTGCATCTTGAGCGACTCGGCCCAGCTGTGGACGGTGGCCCGCAGCTCGCCCTCGGCTCCGCCGGCGGGCCTGGTGACGAGGGCGCACAGGACGATGCGGCCACGGGTGACGACCTGCTCGATGTCGACCACGTCGACGGAGTAGGCGGCGAGGGTGTCGAACAGCCCGGCGGTGATCCCGGGACGGTCCTTGCCGAAGATCTTGACGAGGAGGGTGGGGACGTCGGAGGTCTGCGATGCGCTCATGGTGTCCTCACCGTATCTTCCCGACCCCTGGTACAGGACCCCCGTCCCATTTCCTGAACGCGCCGGTCGCCTCCGACGGCGGCCCGGGGCCGGGGCCGGCGCCGGGGCCCTGCGGGGCTTTCCCCCACCCCGCCCCTTCCCGAACCGGGCTCCGCCCGCACCCCGCGCCTCAATCGCCGGCGAGGCTGGTCTTTCCAGCCCGTCCGGCGTTTGAGGACCGGGTCCGGGCGGAGCCCGGGGAACGGTGGAAGGGCGGGGCGGGGAGTAGCTCCGCGCGGCGGCCCCGTACCGACGGCTACCGCCGCCCCGGCGGCGGCGGCGCCCCCGGTGGGGGAGGCGGGACGAAGGGCGGCCGCCGCGGCGGCTTCGGCGGCCCCGGCGGCCTCGGCGGGATGCCGGTGACGGTGACGTCCCAGGAGCCGTCCGGTTCCGGCCCCGAGGCCGGGCCGTACGAGGTTCGCCCGTACGGGGCCGTGGGCGCGTCCGGGGATGCCGGGGCGGGGCCCCGGCGCGGGTCCGGTCGGGCCGGGCTCCCGGGCCACCCCGGCCCGGCCTGGCGGCGCCGGGTCAGGGCCGCGCCCGCGCCGCCCGCCACCGCGCCCCACCCCGCGCCCAGGGCGAGCGCGAACGCCACCGACCCCCGCAGCTCCGCGCCGGCGTCCACCGCGTCCACGCCCAGCACCGCGAGCGAGGCGTCCGCCGAGAACCCCGTCAGCCCCACCAGCACCGTCAAGGTCACCCCCGTGGCCGCCGCCAGCCGCGCCGCGCACTCCCCCACCCCGCGCCCCGGACTGCGGACGCCCGCCAGTACGCCCGCGTAGAGCATCAGCAGGGCCGCCCCCGCCACCAGCAGCCACACCCGCCCGTCGTACTCCGCGAGCCGGGCCACCGTCACCGGCTCCCGCGCGCCGGCCCCCACCAGCAGCTCGTCCAGCGGATCCGGCAGCAGCCGGGCCGGAGCCCCCGTGGCCCGGCCGTGCAGCGGCACGAACAGCCCGAGCAGCACGCCCGACCAGGCCCCGTTCGGCGCACCCAGCAGTGCGGCCCCCAGCACATGCCGGCTCTCCCCGGGTGCCGCGGCGTCGTCGCCCAGCGCCGCCCACACCGCCGCCGCCAGCCCGGCCGCCACCGCCACCAGCAGCATCGCCAGCACCGCCGAGGCGGCCGGGCGGAAGCGGGCCAACCCGGCCGGCCCGCGCCGCGACACCAGCAGCGCCACGCCCAGTACCGCCGCCACCCACACCCCGGCCCCCACCAGCGTCGGCCCGAGCTCCACCGTGAAGCCCACCCGGGCCCGGGTCTCGATCAGCTCCCCGACACGATCCGGCAGCAGCCCGCCGATGTCCCCGATCCCCGGAATCTCCAACTTCGGCGGAACCTTCACCGGAGCCGGACCCACCGGCAGCCGCGGCCCGTCCAACGTCACCACGTCGTGCCCGGCCCACGCCGACCCGCCCGCCATCGCGACGAACAGCCCCGTGACCACCGCCACCTGGCCGCCAACTCGCTGGCCGCCGCCCCCGCGCGCAGCGAGCGCAGGAACACCGCGGCCAGCACCAGCGCCCCGGCCAGCGCCACCCCCAAGGGCATGACGTCCAGGGAGCCTTCCGCACCGGCCCCGTCGACCCCGAAGACCGACAGGTCACCCGAGGGGGTCACCGTCCCGCCGACGGCCAGCACCACCACGGCGGCCGTCATCGCCCCGAGCGAACCCCCGAGGGCGTCCGCGCCCAGCAGGTGCAGCCCCGACCAGGCCACCCCGGCCATCACGACCAGGGACCAGCCCACGGCGGCGACGCCGGACAGCAGCACGTCCCCCCAACGAACGCGACGCTCACGACGCAGAGGCTGACTCATACGCGGTCCCCCGATCGGGCCGAGCAGGCGAGAAGTCCCGTATCTCACTCTCCGGGTGACTTTCGACCCCGTCAACGGGCGGACGTAGACGCCGCATCGTGGCCCCGATTCCACATGTGGGCCCGGGCCTGAAATAGTTCCCCCGGATGTTCGCCATCCCTAGACTCCCTGACGTCAGGGGGATTCTCGGGGGACTTAAGTGGGGCTGGAGTGCCGGAACTCGTACTGGAATTGAATGGAAGGACCTGGACGCTCGATCCGTCCAGGTCGTACTCGCTGGGGCGCGACCCCCAGGGAGACGTGGTGATCGACGACGCCCGGGTGTCGTGGCGGCACGCCACCATCGCCTGGAACGGCCGTGGTTGGGGAATCGAGGACCACGGCAGCACCAACGGCACGTACGTGCACGGGGCCAGAGTCCAGCAGACCGAACTCGTGCCCGGCACGCCGGTCCACCTGGGCAACGCCACCGACGGCCCGCGGCTGAATCTGAGCGCTGCCGCCGCGCCGCAGCAGGCCGTGCCGCAGCAGGCCCAGCAGGCTGCCCCGGCGCAGGCGTACGCCCAGTCGCCGGCTCCGGCGTACCAGGCACCGCAGCAGCCCGCGCACCAGGCCTGGGAACAGCAGCAGCACGCCCAGCAGCAGGCACCACAGCAGCAGCCGCACTTCCCGCACCAGCAGGGCGCCGCCGCGGCCGCGCCCCGCCCGGCGCAGGGCGGGGCACCCGCGTACGGGGACCGCAGCCCCACGACGTTCCACCAGCTCTCGCTGGGACACGTCATGCGGATCGGTCGTGCGCTGGAGAACGAGCTGGTGGTCTCCGACCTCCAGGTCTCCCGCCACCACGCCGAGTTCCGCTCGATGCCCGGCGGCCGCTTCGAGATCCACGACCTCGGCAGCCACAACGGCACCTACGTCAACGGCCAGCCGCTGCCCAAGTCCGGCACCGCGGTGCTCGGCCCGAACGACATCGTGGGCGTCGGCCACTCGACGTTCCGGATCGTCGGCGACCGCCTCGAGGAGTTCGTCGACACCGGTGAGGTCTCCTTCTCGGCCCGCCACCTCACCGTCACCGTCGACGGCGGCAAGCAGATCCTCAAGGACGTCACCTTCGGCGTCCCGGAGAAGTCGCTGATCGGCGTCATCGGCCCGTCCGGCTCCGGCAAGTCGACCCTCCTCAAGGCGCTCACCGGCTACCGGCCCGCCAACGAGGGCGACGTCCTCTACGACAACCGCAACCTGTACAAGCAGTTCGCGGAGCTCCGCCAGCGCATCGGCCTGGTCCCGCAGGACGACATCCTGCACAAGGAGCTGAAGGTCAGCACGGCCCTCAAGTACGCGGCCAAGCTCCGCTTCCCCGGCGACACCGCCGAGTCCGAGCGCGCCGCCCGCATCGACGAGGTGCTGCGCGAGCTCAAGCTCGACATCCACAAGGACAAGAAGATCACCTCGCTCTCCGGTGGTCAGCGCAAGCGCGTGTCCGTGGCCCTGGAGCTGCTCACCAAGCCGTCGCTGATCTTCCTGGACGAGCCGACCTCCGGCCTCGACCCGGGCATGGACCGCGACGTCATGCAGCTGCTGCGCGGCCTCGCGGACGACGGCCGCACGGTCCTCGTCGTCACCCACTCCGTCGCCGAGCTGGCCCTCTGCGACAAGCTGCTGGTCATGGCCCCGGGCGGTTCGGTCGCGTACTTCGGTCCGCCGGACGAGGCGCTGAACTTCTTCGGCTACACCACGTGGGCGGACGTCTTCTCGGCCTTCGAGAACTACCGCGACTACGACTGGGCCGGCCGCTGGAAGGGCTCGCAGCACTACCAGCTGTACGCCGCCGACCTCGACTCGGTCGCCCCGCAGGCCGTCGCCATGCCGCCGCAGCAGATGATGCCGCCGAAGGCGCAGGGCTGGGGGTCGCAGCTGTGGACGCTGATCCGCCGCTACGTCTCCGTGATCGCCTCGGACGTGGGCTTCCTGGCCCTGATGGTGCTGCTGCCGGCCGTCCTGGGCGTGGTCTCCACGGTGATCCCCGCGAAGTTCGGCCTCGCACCGCCGGTCGCCCCGTCCCGCTTCAACGGCGACGCCGGCACGATCATGCTGATCCTCGCGGTCGGCATGTGCTTCTCCGGCGCGGCCAACTCGGTCCGTGAGCTGATCAAGGAACGCGTGATCTACGAGCGTGAGCGCGCGACCGGCCTGTACCGGTCCGCGTACCTCATGTCGAAGGTGATCGTCCTCGGCGTCATCACGGCCATCCAGGGCGTGATCATCTGCGCGATCGGCTTCTTCCCGCGCGACCTGCCCACCGAGGGCCTGATCATGCCGCCGGCCGTCGAGATCTGCCTGTCGGTCATCGCGCTCGGCTTCACCTCGATGATGTTCGGCCTGGTGATCTCCTCGCTGGTGAAGACCGCCGAGAAGACCATGCCGCTGCTGGTCATGTTCGCGATCGTCCAGGTCGTGTTCACCGGCATCCTCTTCCAGGTGTACGACTCCCCGGGCCTGGAGCAGTTCGCCTGGCTGATGCCCTCCCGCTGGGCCATCGCCGCCGCCGGCACCACGCTGAACCTCGGCAAGCTCATGCCGCCGTGGGACGCCGAGAACCCGACCAACACCGACCCGCTCTGGGACGCCACGGTCGGCCAGTGGAGCCTGAACATCACCATCCTGCTGCTCATCGGCGTCGCCTGCGGCTTCGCGGTCCAGCGCCTGCTGCGCCGCCACGAGCCCGAGGTCATGCGGGCCGGCAAGTAACGAGCAACCGGTACGGGCAACACCGCGTACGAAAACGCCGCAGGGCGGCACCCGGAGATCCGGGTGCCGCCCTGCGGCGCACAGGGGCCTAGTAGGCGCTGTTGACGTTGTCCATCGAGCCGTACCGGTCGGCCGCGTAGTTGCAGGCGGCGACGATGTTGGCGACCGGGTCGTACTGGTCGAACTTGGTGCCCTTGACGTGGTACGCCTTGAAGGTCGGCAGGATGACCTGGAGCAGACCCTTGCTGGGGATGCCGTTCTGGGCGTTGATGTCCCAGTTGTTGATCGCCATCGGGTTGCCGCTGGACTCACGCATGATGTTGCGGTGGATACCGGCGTAGGTGCCCGGAATGCCCTCGCGCTTCATGATGAAGAGCGCTTCCTTGATCCAGCCGTCCAGGTTGTTCGCGAAGACGGGGGTGCGGGCGGCGGAGCGGCTCGCGGCGGTCTTCTGCTCGCGGTCCTTCTTCGCGGCCGCCTCGGCCTTGGCCTTGGCGTCGGCGTCGGCCTTGGCCTTCGCAGCGGCCTTCGCGTTCGCGTCGGCGATGACCTGCTGTGCGGAGAGGTGACCGTGCATTGCCTTGGTCTGCGCGCCGTCGACGACCTTGGTCCACGCCACGGGGGCGGCGGAGACGGTCTCGGCCTGGGCGGCGTCGGCCGGGACCAGGGAGAAGGCGAGCGCGGCGGCACTGAACGTGGCGACACCGGCAATGGACAGCTTGTGTGCCTTCGTCAGACGACTGTGACCGGGGGTGCTGGAAGCAGACATGATCGGGCAACCTCTTCGAATCGCGGGGGCCGCAGGAAAGCGCCGCGAGGATTCGGGATCCGCGGCGCTGTGCGACGAGGGCAATTCTTAGCGGTGGCAAAAACTTGTGGCAAAGGTGTGACGTACGATCCTGCTTAGTGGATCACGGGCGCGCGCCGAGGCCCGATTTCCGGCCTCGGCGCTAGGTGCACCCGCACTGACGGGACCTTTATCCGTCCACTAGGGAACTTCGTAAGTGATCTGGGTCCTATGTGCGGGCTCACATCGAGCACGTAACGATTTCACCGTCCGTTGCTCAAGCAATGCAATCAGTGACCGGTCTCATCCTTGAGTAGCAGATGAACGTCCCCGAACTCGTGCCAAAGGCAGAGCCGGGCCATCGCCTCGGCGTACCCGCGCCGTACGGCCTCCCGCCCCGCCACCGCCTCCAGCATCAGCAGATGGGACGCCTCGGGCTCGTGCAGGCCGGTCAGCAGACCGTCCACCACCCGCACCCCGCGCTCCGGCGTCACCACCAGATCGGTCCACCCGCCGGTCGCGCGCACCACCCCGTCCGCGTCCGCCGCCGACTCCAGGGCCCGCACGGCGGTGGTCCCCACCGCGATCACCCGGCCGTCCGTCGCCTTCGCGGCGTTCACCAGCCACGCCGTGGTCTCGGGCACCTCGTACGGCTCCGGGTACGGCGGCTCGTGCGCCTCCTGCGACGCGACCCCCGTGTGCAGGGTCAGCGGCGCGAACCACACCCCCCGGCTCACCAGCCGCGCCACCAGCTCCGCCGTGAAGGGCCGGCCCGCGCTCGGCATCTCCGCCGAGCCCGCCCCGTCGGCCGTCGGCACCGCGAAGACCGTCTGGTACGCCGAGAGCGGCTGGTCCCGCTCCGTGTACGCGTACCGGATCGGCCGCCCGTACGCCCGCAGCAGCGCCGGCACCTCCGTGGACGGCCGCGCCCACCACAGCCGGTCCGCCCCCGCGGCCAGGGGCTCCTCCAGTACGAGGGAGTGCCCACCCGGCAGCCGTACGAGACCCCCCGCGGGTCCGCCGACCCGCCTCCGGGTCGTCCCGTGCCCGGCCGGGTCCCGCAGCTCCACCGCCCAGCGCCCGTCCTCCCCCCGGGTCGAGAAGTGCACGACCAGGTCCTCGCGGCCCAGCCGGGCGTCCACGGCCGCCGGCAGCGTGGCCGACGTGTTCACCACCAGTACGTCCCCGGCCCGCAGCACTTCCGGCAGCTCCCGAAAGGCGTGCAGTGACACCTCCTCGCTGCCCCGCGAGACCAGCAGCCGCACCGAGTCCCGGCCCAGCCCAGGCCCGCGCTGCTCGGCCGGCACCCGGGCCGAGAGCCCCGGCGGAATGTCCGGTATATACAGTCCCCCCTCAGACACGGCCGCCGCCCCACTCACCGCGCACCCCCCAACGCCGCCGCCCCACCGCCGGCCGCCCTGGCCGTCTCGCCGGCAGCCGTCCCGCCGGCCGTCTCGCCGGCAGCCGTCCCGCCGTTCCCGCCGCCGGGATCCGCGACAGGCCCGCCGCCGTCTCCGCCCACACCGTCGCCCGCCCGGCCCGCCGCGAGGCGCTCGGCGAGGCGCTCGGCGAGGCGCTCGGCCAGGCGCTCGGCCGTGTACCGCCCGCTCGGCAGGCCCTCCGCCACCAGCCGCAGCAGCACCGGCGCCACCTCCTCCGGCGTCGGCAGCCCCGCCAGGTCCTCCCCGGGCTCGGCCGCCGCCATCATCCGCGTCCGCATGGAACCCGGATCCGCCCACCACACCCGCAGCCCCGGCTCCTCCACCGCCAGTACGGCCGACATCAGATCCCCCGCCGCCTTCGTGGCCCCGTACGCCCCCCACGTCGCGTACGCCACCACCGCCGCGTCCGAGCTGATGTTCAGCACCGCCCCGGCCTCCGCCGCCCGCAACAGCGGCAGCCCCTCCTGGATCAGCCCCAGCGGCCCCACCACGTTCACCTCGAACGCCTCCCGCAGCCCGTCCAGCGCATGCTCCGCCAGCGGCACCAACGGCTCCGCACCCAGCACCCCCGCGTTGTTCACCAGCAGGTCCATCCCGCCCAACTCCCGCGCCGCCGCCACCAGCGCCGCCCGGTGCGCCGCCGAGGACACGTCCCCGGCCACCGCCACGACCCGCGCGCCGCCCTTCTCCAACTCCGCCGCGGCCTCCTCCAGCGCCGCCGCGCCCCGCGCGCTCAGCACCAGGTCCCACCCGCGCGCCGCCAGCTCCCCGGCCAGCGCCCGACCCAGCCCCCGCGAAGCCCCCGTCACCATCGCCACCGACATGACCGCACCCACGCCCTTCCGTACCGCTCAGCAGATGCCCCCAACCTAGGAACGCCGCACCCGCCGCCGCCTCGGCCGAGAGGCCCACCCGTACAGGTCCCTTGGACCTACGCCCGGGGCCCGATCCCGCAGGTCACGGTCCTGGGTACGGTGAGCCCATGCACAACGGACACAGGGGACCGGAACGCACCGGCTTGGCCGCCGTGAGCACCGCGCTGCTCGCCATGAGCCGCCGCCTGGAGGTCCGCGACGTCCTGCGCACGATCGTCGTGTCGGCCCGCGAGCTCCTGGACGCCGAGTACGCGGCCCTGGGCGTCCCGGACGACCACGACGGCTTCGCCCAGTTCGTGGTGGACGGCATCAGCCCGGAGCAGTGGAGGGCCATCGGCCCGCTGCCCCGCCAGCACGGCATCCTCGCCGCGATGCTCCACCAGGACGGCCCCCAGCGGCTGGCCGACGTGCGCCAGGACCCGCGCTTCGAGGGCTGGCCGGCCGCGCACCCCGAGATGTCCGACTTCCTCGGGCTGCCCGTCCGAGACGGCGAGGAGATCCTCGGCGCCCTCTTCCTCGCCAACAAGAAGGGCCCGCGGGGCTTCACCGACGAGGACGAGGAACTCCTCTCCCTCCTCGCCCAGCACGCGGCCATCGCCCTCACCAACGCCCGGCTCTACGAGCGCAGCCGCGAGCTCACCATCGCCGAGGAGCGCTCCCGCCTCGCCCACGAGCTGCACGACGCGGTCAGCCAGAAGCTGTTCTCGCTGCGCCTCACCGCCCAGGCCGCCGCCGCCCTCGTGGACCGGGACCCGGCCCGCGCCAAGGACGAGCTCCAGCAGGTGTCCGCCCTCGCCGCCGAGGCCGCCGACGAACTGCGCGCCGCCGTCACCGAGCTCCGCCCGGCCGCCCTCGACGAGGACGGCCTCGTCGCCACCCTCCGCACCCACGTCCACGTACTCGACCGCGCGCACACCGCGCACGTCACCTTCACCTGCGACGGCGTACGGGCCCTGCCCGCGACCCAGGAGGAGGCACTCCTGCGCGTCGCCCAGGAAGCCCTCCACAACGCCCTGCGCCACTCCGACGCCGACCGGGTGGAGGTCACCCTGGCCCGCACCGCGGGCGGCGGCGCGGTGCTCACGGTCCTCGACACCGGCAAGGGCTTCGACCCCCAGACCGTCCGCCGCGCGGGCCGCCACCTCGGCCTCGTCTCCATGCGGGACCGCGCGAGCGGCGTCGGCGGCCGGCTCACCGTCCACTCCGAGCCCGGCACGGGCACCACGATCGAGATGGAGGTTCCCGGTGGCTGACGACACCGGTCGAATCCGCATCCTGCTGGTCGACGACCACCAGGTCGTCCGCCGAGGCCTGCGCACCTTCCTGGAGGTCCAGGAGGACATCGAGGTGGTCGGCGAGGCCTCCGACGGCGAGGAGGGCATCGCACGCGCCGAGGAGCTGCGGCCCCACGTGATCCTGATGGACGTCAAGATGCCCGGCATGGACGGCATCGAGGCCCTGCGCCGGCTCCGCGAGCTCGCCAACCCCGCCCGCGTCCTGATCGTCACCAGCTTCACGGAGCAGCGGACCGCGATCCCCGCGCTGCGCGCCGGAGCCGCCGGATACGTCTACAAGGACATCGACCCCGACGCCCTGGCCGGCGCGATCCGCTCCGTCCACGCGGGCCACGTCCTGCTCCAGCCGGAGGTGGCGACGGCCCTCCTGGCCCAGGAGGAACAGAACCCGGCCACCACGGGCCGCCCGGGCTCCCTCACCGACCGCGAACGCGAGGTCCTGGGCCTGATCGCGGACGGCCGCTCCAACCGGGAGATCGCCCGCGCGCTGGTCCTGTCCGAGAAGACCGTCAAGACGCACGTCTCGAACATCCTGATGAAACTGGACCTCTCGGACCGCACCCAGGCCGCGCTCTGGGCCGTCAGGCACGGTCTGGCCGAGTAGTCGGGCATTAAACGGAGATTCATACGGTCGGGTGTATGTCGCCCGGATGGCGCATCCCGATCACGGGCCGACCGTTCTCCATGACGTGCCGCGACGGCTGGTCGCGGCAGACGTACTGGAGGACGAGAACGTGAAGAACTTCAAGAAGGCCGCAGCAGTCACCATGATCGCGGGCGGCCTCGTCGCCGCCGGCGCCGGTGTCTCCTCGGCGCACGGCAGTGCGTCGGCGGAGGGCGAGGCCCTGAACTCGCCCGGCGTGGCCTCCGGGAACCTGCTCCAGGTCCCGGTCCACGTCCCGGTCAACGTCGTGGGCAACTCGGTCACCGCGATCGGCCTGCTGAACGGCGCCTGGGGCAACACGGGCGTCAATTCCTGACGGCGCCTCTCGCACCGCTCCGCGGGCTTCGAGCCCCTGCGCCGGACTCCGTCCATCGGTGGCGCGGACCCGCGTGACGGGGTGCCTTCACACCGGCCCCGCTTCCCCCCTCTCCCCGGGAAGCGGGGCCGCAGCCGTTCCCGGGACCAGCGCCTCGCTGGGCATCGGGCGAAAATCCAGCCCCGCCGGCGTTTGAGGCGCGGGGTTTGGGGCGGAGCCCCAAGAGCCGGGGCGCAGCCCGCCCAGGCACATCGGCGCCGCCGGTGCACAATCCAGCCCCGCCGGCGTTTGAGGCGCGGGGTCTGGGGCGGAGCCCCAGGAGCCGGGGCGCAGCCCGCTCCGGCCCGGCCCGGCCCCCCAGCACGGCGAGGCTCCCGCAGCTAGCGGCGCGGCTCCTCAACGGCCGAGTTGTACGCCGCGACAAGCGCCCGCCGAGCCACCCGCTCCACCGGCCGCAAGGCATCCGCCCGCGCAGCCATCTCGGACGAGGACACCGCACCCCCGTGCCCGTGCTCGTACGCCAGCGACACCATCAGATCCACCCGCTGCGCCAGCGACAGCACCCGCACCGCCCGCGCCGGATACCCCGGTGCCAGCGCGTCACCGGACGACCCGGCCTCCGCCCGCGCCCGGTACGCCGACAGCGCGGCCTCCGCGACCGGCCCCGACCCCGCCACGTCCAGCCGCGTCAGCACCACCGTCGCCTCGCGCAGCGCCTCCGCCAGCTCGCGCTCCGCCTCGCCCAGCGACGGCACGTCCGCCGGCGGGGCCTCCCGTACCGGAAGGCAGTGCCACACCACCGAGACGTGCACGTCACCGGCCGGGCCCACCTCGGTCACCTCCGGCACCAGGCCCAGCGCGGCGCCCACGCACACCACGGCCTCCTCGGCCTCCAGCGCCCGCGCGTTGAATTCCGGCGGCCCGCTCAGCCCCAGCGGATGCCCCGGCGCCGGCAGCGCCACGCGCAGTCCGCTCACCCCCAGCGCCCGCATCCGGCCGAGCGCCAGCGTGAGCCCCACCGGCTCCGCCTCACCCGGCAGGCCCGCCACCCGGTGCACGGCGTCCTCGCCCACGATCGACAACACGGCCTCGTCGGGCGAGACAAGACCGGCCAGCAGCGCGTTCCCCCAGGCGGCCAGCCGCCCTGAACGTGGTTCGAAAAGCATCCCCCCACTTTACGGATCGACCCCCGGGCCGGGCCCCGGCCCCGGACCCCTCCCCGAGTGGCGTAGGTTTTCCCCTGGGGCCGCGCCTACAGGCGCGCACAGAACCGTGACTGCAAGGGGTGACAACACGCTCATGAGCGATGTTCTGGAGCTGGTGGACGTATCCGTGGTCCGCGAGGGCCGGGCGCTGGTGGACCAGGTCTCCTGGTCGGTCAAGGAGGGCGAGCGCTGGGTGATCCTCGGCCCCAACGGCGCCGGCAAGACCACGCTGCTGAACCTCGCCTCCAGCTACCTCTTCCCCACCAAGGGGTCCGCCACGATCCTCGGCGGCACTCTCGGCAAGCCCGGCACCGATGTGTTCGAGCTGCGCCCCCGCATCGGCGTCGCCGGTATCGCGATGGCCGACAAGCTCCCCAAGCGGCAGACCGTCCTGCAGACCGTCCTCACCGCCGCCTACGGCATGACGGCGACCTGGCAGGAGGAGTACGAGGAGATCGACGAGCAGCGCGCCCGCGCCTTCCTCGACCGCCTCGGCATGAGCGACTACCTCGACCGGAAGTTCGGCACCCTCTCCGAGGGCGAGCGCAAGCGCACGCTGATCGCCCGCGCCCTGATGACCGACCCCGAGCTGCTGCTCCTCGACGAGCCCGCCGCCGGCCTGGACCTCGGTGGCCGCGAGGACCTCGTACGCCGCCTCGGCCGGCTCGCCAGCGACCCGCTCGCGCCCTCCATGGTCATGGTCACGCACCACGTCGAGGAGATCGCCCCCGGATTCACCCACGTCCTGATGATCCGCCAGGGCAAGGTCGTCACCGCGGGCCCCATCGACCTCGAACTGACCTCCCGCAACCTTTCGCTCTGCTTCGGCCTCCCGCTGATCGTCGAGCGCAACGGGAACGACCGTTGGACCGCCCAGGGCCTGCCCCTGCGCTAGCGCGCCCGCGCGCCGGTACGAAGCCCCCGCACCCTGTCCCGACCGCGCCCGCCCCGCCTACCATGACCATGTGGACATCGACGCATGGGTGTGGTGGCTCATCGGTGCGGTCGGACTGGGCATTCCCCTTGTCCTGACCGCGATGCCGGAGTTCGGCATGTTCGCCGTCGGCGCGCTCGCGGCCGCCGTCACGGCGGCCGTCGGCGGGGGAGTGGTGGCCCAAGTGCTGGTCTTCGTGATCGTGTCGGTCGCGCTCATCGCCGTCGTACGGCCGATCGCCAACCGGCACCGCGACCAGCGGCCCCAACACCGCAGCGGAATCGACGCGTTGAGGGGCAGAAGCGCAGTCGTTCTCGAACGGGTGGACGGTCGTGGCGGCCGCATCAAGCTCGCCGGCGAGGTCTGGTCCGCGCGCACCCTCGACGCGGACACCAGCTTCGAACCGGGCGAGTCGGTCGATGTCGTGGAGATCGATGGGGCGACCGCCGTCGTCATGTGACAAGCAGCCTGCTCGCAGCCCGCGGGTCTGCGAGACTCCGTTCAACGGGGCAGCACAGACAGCCGGAAGGGCACGGGGAACCGCATGTCATCGATCATCATCGTCCTGATCATTCTGGTGGTTCTGGTCTTCATCGCACTGGTCAAGACGATCCAGGTGATCCCGCAGGCCAGCGCCGCCATCGTCGAGCGGTTCGGCCGCTACACCCGCACCCTCAACGCGGGCCTCAACATCGTCGTCCCGTTCATCGACTCGATCCGCAACCGGATCGACCTCCGCGAACAGGTCGTCCCGTTCCCGCCGCAGCCGGTCATCACCCAGGACAACCTGGTCGTCAACATCGACACCGTCATCTACTACCAGGTGACCGACGCCCGCGCCGCGACGTACGAAGTGGCCAGCTACATCCAGGCCATCGAGCAGCTCACCGTCACGACCCTGCGCAACATCATCGGCGGCATGGACCTGGAGCGGACCCTCACCTCCCGCGAGGAGATCAACGCCGCCCTGCGCGGTGTCCTCGACGAGGCCACCGGCAAGTGGGGCATCCGCGTCAACCGCGTCGAGCTGAAGGCCATCGAGCCGCCGACCTCCATCCAGGACTCGATGGAGAAGCAGATGCGCGCCGACCGTGACAAGCGCGCGGCGATCCTCCAGGCCGAGGGTGTCCGGCAGTCCGAGATCCTGCGCGCCGAGGGTGAGAAGCAGTCGTCCATCCTGCGCGCCGAGGGTGAGGCCAAGGCCGCCGCGCTGCGCGCCGAGGGTGAAGCACAGGCCATCCGCACGGTGTTCGAGTCCATCCACGCCGGCGACGCCGACCAGAAGCTCCTCGCCTACCAGTACCTCCAGATGCTCCCGAAGATCGCCGAAGGCGACGCCAACAAGCTCTGGATCGTGCCGAGCGAGATCGGCGACGCCCTCAAGGGCCTGTCCGGAGCCATGGGCAACTTCGGCCCGATGGGCGGAGGTTCCGGCTTCAACCCGCAGAACTCGGGCAAGGACGGCGGCAACAGCGGCAACGCCTCCGGCGCCGAACGCCGCGAACAGCCCCCCATCGACTGAAAGGGCCGCCCCCTCCGGCATGATCAGTGAGGCCCCTCGACCTTCATGGCGGGGAGGCGACTCACTCATGCAAAGGGGACGACCCCGCCCATGTCCATCTGGGAATCACTCGCGGTCTTCGCTGCCGGCATCGGCGCCGGCACCATCAACACCATCGTCGGCTCCGGCACCCTGATCACCTTCCCGGTGCTGCTGGCCACCGGCCTGCCGCCGGTCACCGCCAACGTGTCCAACACCCTCGGCCTGGTGCCCGGTTCCATCAGCGGAGCCATCGGCTACCGCAAGGAGCTCCAGGGGCAGCGCGCCCGCATCGTGCGGCTCGGCGCGGTGTCCCTCATCGGCGGTCTCGCGGGAGCCGTCCTGCTCCTCACTCTGCCGTCCGACTCCTTCGACACGATCGTGCCCGTCCTCATCGGACTGGCCCTCGTGCTCGTCGTCTTCCAGCCCCGCCTCGCCGCCTACCTGCGCCGCCGCCAGGAGTCCACCGGAGGCGACACGGGCCACCCCGACGGCGGGCCGGCACTCCTCTCCGGAATGCTGCTCTCCAGCGCGTACGGGGGCTACTTCGGCGCCGCCCAGGGCGTCCTCTACCTCGGCCTGATGGGCCTGCTGCTCCACGAGGACCTGCAACGGATCAACGCCGTGAAGAACGTCATCGCCGCCATGGTGAACGGCATCGCGGCCGTCTTCTTCCTCTTCGTGGCCGACTTCGACTGGACCGCCGTCCTCCTCATCGCGGTCGGCTCCACCATCGGCGGCCAGATCGGCGCCAAGGTCGGCCGTCGCCTCCCGCCGACCGTCCTGCGCGCGGTCATCGTGACGGTCGGCATCCTCGCGATCGTCCAGCTGCTGCTCCGCTGAGTGACGTAGAACGCCTACGTCACCCAGCGGACCGGCACATCAGGCGGAACGCTCCAGCCACTCCGGCAGCACGTCCCGCCCGTTCACCCCGAGGGCCAGCAGCATGGCGTCCGCCGGAGACGGTACGAACGGCTTCCGGAGGAGCGGCATCCCCGCCTCCTCCGGAGTCCTCGCCGCCTTGCGGTGGTTGTCCTCGGCGCACGAGGCCACCGTGTTCAGCCAGGTGTCCCCACCCCCCTGGGCCCGCGGCAGCACGTGGTCCACGGTCGTCGCGCGCTTCCCGCAGTACGCGCACCGGTGTTGGTCCCGGACCAACACCCCCCTCCGTGACCAGGGAGCATGTCTTCGGAACGGCACCCGGACGTACCTGCAGAGCCTGATCACCCGGGGCAGCGGAAGATCCATGGTGGCCGCGCGCACACGCAGATCCGGGTGCGACTGTTCGACGACGGCCTTGTCCTGGAGCACCAGGACCACCGCCCGGTTCAACGTCACCGTCGACAGCGGCTCGAAGCTCGCATTCAGCACCAGCGTGTCCCGCATCTCGCCCACCTCCCGTGTGCAGGCCCGCCACCACACCGGCAACAGGGCCCGCAACCACTCTGGCCGCGCGCGCCACGCGGGACAACGCAATAAAAATGCCCGGTCCGGGCCGTCTTTAGACCAGGACCGGGCAAACGCCAGGAGAAGAGATCAGCTCGCGGGGGCCTCGTACTCACCGATGAGCTGAGCCCGCCCGAGCGTGTGGAAGCGCAGGTTGAAGCCGACCGCGGCGGGGGACACGTCCTCGCCGGGACCGAGTTTCTCCTGATCCACCGCGTACACCGTGAAGACGTACCGGTGCCGCTCCCCGGCGGGCGGCGCCGCCCCGCCGAAGTCCTTCGTCCCGTAGTCGTTGCGCACGTGCACGGCCCCGGCGGGCAGCCCCTCGAACTTCCCGCTGCCCGCCCCGGCCGGGAGCTCCGTGACCGAGACCGGCAGATCGAAGAGCACCCAGTGCCAGAACCCGCTGCCCGTCGGCGCATCCGGATCGAAACACGTCACGGCGAAGCTCTTCGTCCCCTCCGGGAACCCCTCCCACCGCAGCTGCGGCGAGAGGTCCCCACCCGATTTCACCTGGGCGTCGCCCAGATCGGCACCGGGAGCCAGATCCGCACTGGTCACGGTGAAGGCGTGCACCTCGGGGTGGAAGTCGTGCGGCAGCGGCGGCCTTTGGAGCTCAGGCATGACGGAAACCTCCTGGTGTGATCGGAAACCTTCCGCACCGGAGCCTAGGGCCTCGGTTGATCGATTGGTCCGGAACCGGAGGCTACGGCTGCTACCGCATACCCACGCTGGTCCGCACCGAGCCCGGGACCCTGCTCGCGTACGCCGAGGCCCGCACGTCGCCGTCCTGCGCGGACCGGGGCGCCATCGACATCGTCGTGAGACGCTCCACGAACGAGGGCCGCACTTGGGGACCGGTCCGCGTGGTCCTGTCCGGCGAAAACGGTGATCCCGAGGCCCCCTTCACCCACGGCAACCCGGCCCCCGTCGCCGAGGAGAACGGCAAGAGCCACCTGCTGTCGATCGGGGAACCCGCCACCCCGGGGGCAGGCCCCCGAGAGGCGTTCGTCCAGACGAGCGAGGACGACGACCTGACCTTCGGCCCGCCGCGCCCGGCATCCCGTCTCCGCCCGGAACTGGGAGGCTGGCTCGGCACCAGCCCCGCGCACGGGATCCAGCTGAAGAACGGAGACCACCCCGGCCGTCTGGTGGTGGGCGCCTACCAGGGCCGCAACGACAAGGACCAGTACGCGGGCGTGCTCTACAGCGACGATCACGGCGCGACCTGGCACCCCGGCGCATCCCAGAACTCGTTGCAGGACGACAGGCTGAAGCCGGGCGAAGCGGCAGTGGCCGAACTCACCGACGGCCGGGTCTACGTAGGTGCCCGTAACGAGGTCTCCAGCCTGCACCGCGCGTACGCCCTCACCGGCCAGGACGGCACCACCACGCCCGCCTTCAAGTCCCTCCCGGTCACCACGGCCAACACGCAGGCATCCCTCCTCACCCTCCGGAAGACGTACGACAAGAAGGAGGGCGACACCCTGCTCATGGCGGCACCCTCCTCCAGCGGGGACAGCGGCACGGACCGGCGCGACCTGCGTCTGTACGCCTGGAACACCAGTGCCGCACAGACCGCGCCGAACGGTGACCCCATCCCGGACTGGAAGCCGGTCGGCGACCTCGTGAAACCCGGCAAGTCCGGCTACTCCGACCTCGCCGAGCTCACCAACGGCGAGATCGGACTCATCTACGAGAGCGGCAACCTGCCCGGCATGTCCGCCGGTGCCGACTGGTCCGCGGCCACCGTCAACTTCCGCCGCATCGACCCCCGCCCGCTGTTCACGTACACGACCGAGGGCAAGCCCGCCCCCGGCACCACCCGGCCCGCCGCCCCCACCACGCCCGACGCCTCGCCCCACGCCAACGACGCCTACTTCAGCGGCGACGCCACGCTCGGCGCCGGCAGGTTCGGCCAGGGCCTCCAGCTCGACGGCGCCGGAGGCAAGGCGGACGTGCCGTACGGCCACTCACTCGACCCCGGTGACGGCAAGTTCACCTACTCCCTGTTCTTCCGGCACAACGCCGCCGCCACCGCGGAACCGGCCATCCTGCTCTCGGCGTACGGGGTCACCCCGGACGCTCCACAGGTCTGGATCCGGGCGGAACCACAGGCCAACCGCATCCTGGCCCACGTCCAGGGCACGGAAGGGACGGCAGAGGTATCCGTCCCCGGCACGGCCGCCTTCAGCGGCGACGCCTGGAAGCACCTCACCCTCGTCCGCGACGGAACCAAGATCACGCTCCGGGTCGAGGACACCACGTCCACCTCTCAGAACGGCGAGGTTCGAGGCGCCGTCACCAGCCCGCCCACCGCAGGCAACCACGGCCTGGGCATCGGAGCTCGGGTCGACACCGGATACCGGCCTTTCAAGGGCGGCATCGACGAGGTCCGCCTCTACCGCACCGCTCTCGACAAGGCTCAGATCGACTCGCTGAAGGACAGGAACACCACCGGCACGGCCGAGGGACACCTCACCCTCCGGCTCCCCTTCCACGTCATCGACAAGGCCGACGCGGCAGCCCTCACCGCCGTGTCGATCGCCGAAGACGTCGCCGGCAAATGCGTCGACGGCACCGTCCTCGGCGGCGTCACCCCGTCCAGCCGCGTCGGGGGACACATCGACACCGGCGCCCTGGCGGTGGACGCGGACCACCCCGGTGTGGAGACCCCCTTCCACCCCAACATCGACGTGGGTTCCAGGGCCTTCACCTACGCGCTCTGGTTCAAGCACAAGTCCTCGGCAACCACCAGCCCCGACCAGACCCTGCTGTGGGCGTACGGCGAAAACCCCGAGGCGACCACCACGCCGCGGCTCCCCTCTCTGGGGGCCGTCATCGAACCCAAGCTCAATCGGGTCCGGGCGTGGGCGCAAACCCCACAGGGCAGGGTGGAGCACCTGATCCCGGGCCCGGCGGGCTTCGGTGACGACAAGTGGCACCTGCTCACCCTCACCAGGGACACAGCCGGCTTCCGGCTCGGCGTCGACCGCACCCTCACCGCATGGACCCCGCTCACAGGTGCGTTCAGGCCCTCCGACGGCACCACCCCGCTCGGCCTCCGCGTCGGCTCCAAGCCCGGCGGCGGAGCACCGCTCACCGGAGCCATCGACGACGTACGGCACTACGACCGCGCGTTCACGGCGGCGGAGGTGAACGGCCTCGTGCCCGGCCCGGGCGAGATGTACGAGGACCCGGGCAACACCGACATCCGCCTCAGGTGGTCCATGGAGCCCGGCAACGTCCAGGAACACAGCGTGACGCGGCCGACGGCGACCGGCCAGTCGACCCCGGACGCCTCCGAGCACTGCAACAACGCCTACGTCAAGGGCGCCTTCAGCTACGACGGCAGGTTCGGCAAGGGCCTCAAGTTCAACAGCACCGGAGGCACGGTGACCCTCCCCTACACCGAGACGCCTTCCAGGTACAGGACTTCCTCCTCGGTGACAGCCCCTACGGCGGCCGGCCCCTCCGCGGCTCCATGGACGAGTTCCGCGTCTACAAGACGGCACTCACCGGCACTGACATCGACGCCCTCTCGGCGTCGAACAAGTCTCCCGCCGGCACCGAGCCGGTCGTGCACCTGCCGTTCGACGTGATCGTGAAGGGCGGGTTCGCCCGCATGTAGCCACGCACACCGAACGCGGAGAGATGCAAAGGCGGAGGGGCGGGGGGGGCCCCCGCCCCCCCCCCCCCCCCCCCCCCGAACGCAAACAAACACGTA
>NZ_JBHWJY010000110.1:0-24661 GCF_042731135.1 Streptomyces sp. NPDC059874 | reverse complement strand
GCGGCGGGCGGGGCGGGGTCGGGGGGGTTCCGCCGGGGCCGGCCGGGCGCCGGGGCGTCTCCTCGGGCGCCGAACGTGGCGAGGGGTCGGAGGGCCGAGGACGGTGGTGTTCGGCGCCCTGCGGGGACGCCCCGGCACCCACCCGACCCCGTCGGAGCCGGTCTTCGGCGGAGCCGGCCGTGGGGTCGGAGGGGTGGGTGTCGCCGCCCTGCGGGGATGCCCCGGCGCCCTTCGGGCTCCGGCGGAATCCGTCCTCGGCGGAGGGGTCGGCGGGCGGGGTCATCCGGTGGGTCCCGTCAGGAGCGGCTTCGTACGGGTCAGGGTGGTGTCGAGGGCGCGCAGGCGGGCGTACGTGTCGGCGTCGGCGGTGCGGCCGCCGTAGGTGACGTCGTCGAAGGTGCGGGCCGCGGTGCGGAGCGCCTCGGCGTGGTCCGGGAGGGATACGGAGGCTTCGGCGGCGGCCTCGTCTGCGGTGCGGCCCGGGCGGGGGTCGAGGAGGGTGCGTTCCTCCAGGGAGCGGACGACGGCGCGCATGCGTTCCTGGACGGCTTCGGTCCAGCGGCCGGCGGCGGCGTGGGCCTCGGCGGCGGTGCGGTGGTCGGCGGCGCTGCGGATGCCGTCGTCGAAGAGGGTGGCGGCGGAGGTGGCGGTCCGGCGGGGGGCGCCGAGCCGCCACCACAGGGCTACGGCGGCCAGGACGACCAGGGCGAGGATGGCGAGCAGGCCGAAGGTGCCGCCGGGGGCTGCGCCGGAGGCCGAGTCGAACAGATCGTCGAGCCACTCGAAGAACTCGCGCAGGGCGCGGTCGAGCAGGCTCGGGTCGTTCTGGTGGTAGATCGGCTTGGACAGCTCGCGTTCGGCCGCTTCCCGGGCCGGGTCGCTCGGTGTCGTCACCGGTGGCGTGGCCGCGGTGGTGATGAGGCCCCCCGTGCTCATCATGTGTGGGTCAGCCTCCGGTCGTGCCGTAGTTCTCGACGCCGGCCGCCCGGGCGAGCTCCAGGTCGAGTCCTTCGCGGCGGATGCGCTGGTCGACGTAGAGGAGGACGGTGACCCCGGACTGGATGGGCAGGACCACGCTCTGCGCGATGATCAGGCCGATGGCGGTGAGGAGGAGGGGTCCCCAGGCGGTCTGGGCGGCGGGGTCCTGCATGGAGTCGAGGCCGTCTCCGAAGGCGGAGAAGCCGAGCATCTGCAGGGGCAGGACGATGATCGCCGCGAAGATGGCGGTGATGATCGCGGTGAGGAGCGTGATCCAGAAGATCCGCCACCAGGCGCCCGAGACCAGCTTCGAGGAGCGCGCGAAGGCCTTGAAGACCGTGGACCGCTCCAGCATCAGGGCGGGCGAGGCCAGGCTGAACTTGATCCCCAGCCAAATGGCCAGCCCGAGCCAGAGGAAGCTGCCGAGGACGAGCAGGCCGGGGTTTCGGGAAAGGGCCACGGGCAGGATCAGCACCGCGGCGAGCAGGATGAGGCCGACGGCGAGCAGGCAGGTGAGGCCGATCAGGCGCAGCAGCTGAGGGCGGGCGTCACGCCAGGCTTCGGAGACCGAGGAGTGCCGGCCGAGCACCGCCCGACTGAAGATCATCGTGAGCATGGCGGTGACCAGGACTCCGGCGACGAAGTCGATGAACTGGGTCGCCGCGGTCACCGGCAGGGCGCCGCCCACCGCGCTGAGCAGCTGGTCGGGCGTCGGGTTCTCCCGATCGAGGGTGCTGGTGAGGTCTTCCAGCATGAACTTCTGCACGAGCATGCTGAGCACCTGGACCACGGTGGCCACGACCAGGGTGATCGGCAGGACCGAGCGCCAGTGGGAGCGCATGGTGGCGACCGCGCCGTCGAGGATCTCGCCGAGGCCCAGGGGGCGCAGGGGGATCACTCCGGGCTTGGCGGCGGGGGGCTGGCCCCACTGGCCGGGTCCGCCCGGGTAGCCGTACTGGGGGCCGTACTGGCCGCCGTGCGGGGGTGGCTGCGGGGGGTACCCGCCCCAGCCCGCGCCCGGCTGGGCGGGGGGTGGCGGGTTCTGGCCCGCGGCAGGGCTCTGCCACTGACCGGGTGGCGGCTGCTCGGCGGACCACTTCGGTGCGTCGGCGGGCTGCGAGGGAGGCTGCGGCTGCTCGCCGGACGCCCCCGGGTGCTCGCCGTCGGACGGGGAGGACCCGGGCGTGGCCCAGCCCGGAGAGTCGTTCATCGTCGCTCCTTCACGTGCACCTGCTGTGGCGGGGGCGCTGGTCGGCTGCCATCGTGCCATGTGGGGTTCACGAACGGACCAGCCGTCCCCCCGGATATCGGGCAGCCCGTACCTTCAATTGTCACCCGGATCCGGGGCAGACTGGTCGACCTGATCTCCACGCAGGTCCGAGGGGCGATTTCCAGCCCTTTTGGCTGTGGGACAGCTCACCGCCAGGTAACGATTAGCTAATGGGATGATGTCAACCATGAAGGGACGCGTCCTTGTCGTCGACGACGACACCGCGCTGGCCGAGATGCTCGGCATTGTGCTGCGTGGAGAAGGTTTTGAGCCGTCGTTCGTAGCGGACGGTGACAAGGCACTTGCTGCCTTCCGGGAGGCGAAGCCGGACCTGGTGCTGCTCGACCTCATGCTTCCGGGTCGGGACGGCATAGAGGTCTGTCGCCTGATCCGGGCCGAGTCGGGCGTGCCGATCGTCATGCTCACCGCCAAGAGCGACACGGTGGACGTGGTCGTGGGCCTGGAGTCCGGGGCCGACGACTACATCGTCAAGCCGTTCAAGCCGAAGGAGCTGGTGGCCCGCATCCGGGCCCGCCTGCGCCGGTCGGAGGAGCCCGCGCCCGAGCAGCTGGCCATCGGTGACCTGGTCATCGACGTGGCCGGGCACTCGGTCAAGCGGGACGGTGCCTCCATCGCCCTGACCCCGCTGGAGTTCGACCTGCTGGTCGCGCTCGCCCGCAAGCCCTGGCAGGTCTTCACCCGTGAGGTGCTGCTGGAGCAGGTCTGGGGCTATCGGCACGCGGCGGACACCCGCCTGGTGAACGTGCACGTGCAGCGACTGCGCTCCAAGGTCGAGAAGGACCCGGAGCGCCCCGAGATCGTTGTGACGGTGCGCGGTGTCGGCTACAAGGCCGGACCGAGCTGACGTGCAGTCCGGCAGGCCCCGGAGCGGCTCCCCGTGGGGAGCGCTGCGGGGAGGCAGGCTGCTCCAGGACGGGGCGCCCGGCGGTCCGCTGCTGCGGCTGTGCGTACGCCTCGTACGTCGGCCGCTGCTTCCGGCTGTCCGGCTGTGGCGGCGCAACATCCAGCTCCGGGTGGTCGCCGCCACCCTGCTGATCTCGCTCTCCGTGGTCCTCGCGCTGGGCTTCGTCGTCATCGCGCAGGTGAACAAGGGCCTCCTCGACGCGAAGGAGGAGGCGGCGCAGAGCCAGGCCGCGGGAGGGTTCGCGGTCGCACAGGAGAAGGCCAACGCCCCCGCGACCGTGGACGGGCCCGACGCCGCCGACAGCAAGGTCGGCCGGGACGCCAGTACGTGGATGAACTCGCTGGTCAAGCAGCTCGCCAGTGGTGGCCAGACCGCCTTCGAGGTGGTCGCGCTCGGCGCGGGCACCGGTGAGCAGGCGCTGACCGGCGCGCAGGGCGTCAAGGGTGCCCGCGCCTCCGGCAACGTGGACCCGACCGCCAGCGTTCCCGTGTCGCTGCGGCGGGCCGTCGACCATGCCACCGGCACCTTCAAGACCTTCTCCGAGATCCGGTACACCAGCGGGACCGGGCAGAAGGCCCCGGAGCCCGCGCTGGTCGTCGGCAAGCGCCTGACCGACATCAACGGGGACCCGTACGACTTGTACTACCTCTTCCCGCTGACCCAGGAGGAGGAGTCCCTCACCCTGGTCAAGAGCACGATCGCCACCGCCGGCCTGTTCGTCGTCGTCCTGCTCAGCGGGATCGCGTGGCTGGTCGTACGGCAGGTCGTGACGCCGGTGCGGATGGCCGCCGGGATCGCCGAACGGCTCTCCGCCGGGCAGCTCCAGGAACGGATGAAGGTCACCGGCGAGGACGACATCGCGCGCCTGGGCGAGGCCTTCAACAAGATGGCCCAGAACCTCCAGCTCAAGATCCAGCAGCTGGAGGACCTGTCCCGGATGCAGCGCCGCTTCGTCTCGGACGTCTCGCACGAGCTGCGCACCCCGCTGACGACGGTCCGGATGGCCGCCGACGTCATCCACGACGCCCGGGTCGACTTCGACCCGATCACCGCGCGGTCGGCGGAGCTCCTCGCCGGCCAGCTGGACCGGTTCGAGTCGCTGCTGGCGGACCTGCTGGAGATCAGCCGCTTCGACGCGGGCGCCGCCGACCTGCAGGCGGAGCCCATCGACCTGCGGGACGTCGTACGTCGCGTCATCGACGGGGCCGAGCCGCTCGCCGAGCACAAGGGCAGCCGGATCCGGGTCCTCGGAGACACCCAGCCCGTCATCGCCGAGGCCGACGCCCGGCGCGTGGAGCGGGTGCTGCGCAACCTCGTCGTCAACGCCGTGGAGCACGGCGAGGGCCGCGACGTGGTGGTCCGGCTCGCGTCCGCGGGAGGGGCCGTCGCCGTGGCCGTACGGGACTACGGCGTCGGGCTCAAGCCCGGCGAGGCCACCCGCGTCTTCAACCGCTTCTGGCGGGCCGACCCGGCGCGGGCCCGTACGACCGGCGGTACGGGCCTCGGCCTGTCCATCGCCGTCGAGGACGCCCGGTTGCACGGCGGCTGGCTCCAGGCGTGGGGCGAACCGGGCGGCGGCTCGCAGTTCCGCCTGACCCTGCCGCGCACCGCCGACGAGCCGCTGCGCGGGTCGCCGATCCCGCTGGAACCCGAGGACTCCCGGGCCAACCGGGCCAGGGCCGCCGCCGACGCGGCGGGCACCGCGGCGCTCGCCCGGCCGACGGAGGGAGCCGACCGTTCCCCGATACCGCCCAGGTCGCCGGTGGCCGGGGCGATGCCCGTACCGGCCGATCCGACCGCCCTGCCGGGCAACGGGGCCCGGGTCGTGGCCCGGCCCGCCGAACAGGGCCCTGCAGAGCAGGCACCACAGGAGGACCGAACCGATGGACGCTGAGCCCAGGAGCGCGCGCACCATACGCTTGTGCGCCCTCGGCGCGGTCGCCCTGTTGGTGGCCGGCTGCGCCTCCATGCCCACCCACGGCGAGATCCGCGACGTGAAGGCCTCGCAGGGCGTCGACTCGCAGGTCCGGGTGTTCGGCGTACCGCCCGCCGACAAGGCCGGCGCGGCCGAGATCGTCAAGGGCTTCCTGGAGGCCATGACCAGTGACGACCCGCAGCTGGAGACGGCCCGCAAGTACCTCACCGAGGACGCCGCGAAGAGCTGGCGGCCCGGTTCCGCCGTCACCGTGCTCAAGTCCGGCCTCAGCCGGTCGCCCGTCACAGGCGAGAGGGACGAGGGGCCCCGCTGGAAGGTGACCGGCGAGAAGCTCGCGACCGTGGACGAGCGCAGCGCGTACCAGCCGGAGACCGCCGGCAGCCAGTACGAGTGGTTCCTTCAGCTCGTCCAGGAGAACAAGCAGTGGCGGATCGCGACCCCGCCCAAGAGCCTCGTGCTCAGCGAGTCCGACTTCCAGCGCCTCTACATGCCGGTCAACAAGTACTACTTCGCGGGCGACGCGCTCGTCGCCGACCCCGTCTACGTGCGTCAACGCGCCGACCCCGACTCGCGGATGGACCCCACCACGCAGACCGTGCAGTCGCTGCTGGCCGGGCCCTCCAACTGGCTCGCCCCGGTCGTCGAGTCCAGCTTCCCCACCGGGACGGAACTGCGCGAGGGCACCAAATCCCTCTCGTACGACGGCCAGAACACGCTGCGCGTGCCGCTCAACGAGAAGGCCGAGAACGTCACGCAGCCGCAGTGCAAGAAGATGGCCGCCCAACTCCTGTACACGGTCAAGGACCTGACGGGCTCCCGGCCCGACCAGGTCGAACTGCTGCGCGCCGACGGCAAGTCATCGCTGTGCTCGCTCAACGCGGTGACGGCGCGCACGATCGCCGGCCGCCCCAGGGCCCCCGAGTACCAGTACTTCGTCGACAAGGAGAAGCGGCTGGTCCGCATAAAGCCCGACGCCGTCGTCGAGGACCAGCAGGCCAAGCCCGAGCCGGTGCCGGGACCGCTGAACACCCCCGTCCCCTTCAAGGTCAGCTCCGCCGCCGTGTCGTACGACGAGAGGCACGCGGCCGTGGTCTCGGAGGACGGGCACGGCCTGTACGTCGTGGCGATGGCCGGGATCGGAGGCATGCCGGAGCAGCCGGTGCACACGAGCAAGGGGGCCCGGCTGGGCACCCTGACCGCGCCCAGCTGGGACGCGGCGGGCGACCTGTGGGTCGCCGACCAGGATCCGCAGCACCCCGGGTTGTGGCGGGTGCCGGGCGGAACCGGGGCCGCCGAGAAGGTGGAGGTGGCGGGGCTCGACGGACGGAAGATCACCTCGCTGAAGGTCTCCGCCGACGGGGTGCGGATCGCGCTGCGCCTGGAGCAGGCCCCGGGCCGCACGACCCTGTGGGTGGGGCGGATCGAGCGGCCCGAGGCCAAGGGCACCAAGGAGCCGGTGTCGGTGCGCGAGCTGCGCGCGGCGGCTCCGCAGATGGCGGACGTGAAGGCGATGAGCTGGGCTCCGCGCGGGCGGCTGCTGGTGGTGGGCCGGGAGAGCGGCGGGGTGGTACAGGCCCGCTACATGCTGGCGGACGGCTCGATGGTCGCGGCGAGCCTGCCCGCGGCCACGGGGCTGGAGGCGGTCACGGTGGCCGTCTCGGAGGACGAGGCGAAGCCGAAGCCGGTGGTGGCGCACTCGAAGGAGGACGGCATCGTGTTGCTGCCGCCGGGGGCGCAGTGGCTCACGGTGGCGGCGGGCGGCGAGGCCCCGGTGTATCCGGGCTGATCCGGTCCGACCGCGGGCGGACCGGATCGGCCTGCGGTTTCCTGGGTCGTCCCCGGTCGTTCCGGGAGTTCCCGGTCGTTCCCGGTCGTTCCCGGTTCTCGGCCGTTCCCGGTTCTCGGCCGTCGTCCACAGGGATGGCGGGGCCGTCCGGGGCCCGGCAGAGTGGATCCATGCGGGGGTGGTGGCGGGAGATCGCCGGGCTGGTCCTGCCGGTCGACTGCGCCGGGTGCGGCGCCGCCCGGGTGTTGCTGTGCGCCGGCTGCCGGGAGGCACTGAGCGGGGCCGGGGCGGGGCGCGTACGGCCCTCCCCGGCGCCGGAGGGGCTGCCGGTGGTGTACGCGGCCGCGGGCTACGAGGGGCCCGTTCGGGAGGTGCTGCTGGCCCACAAGGAGCGCGGGGCGCTGCCGCTGGCCGGGGCGCTCGGCCGCGCCCTGGCGGCGGCGGTCCTGGTGGGCGGATGGGCGCCCGGGGCGGGGGAGGTGGCCCTGGTACCGGTTCCCTCGGCGCGGCGGCAGGTCCGGGCGCGCGGGCACGATCCGGCGCGCAGGATCGCGCTGGCCGCGGCGGGGCGGCTGCGGCGGGCCGGTGTTCCCGCGCGCGTGGCTCCCGTACTGCGACTGCGGCGGGCGGTGGCGGACCAGGCGGGGCTGGGGGCCGGGGAGCGTCTGGAGAACCTCGCCGGGGCGCTGGAGGTGCGCCGGGGCGGGGTGCGGGCGGTGGCGGGCGCGGCGGTCGTGCTCGTGGACGACCTCGTCACCACCGGGGCCACGCTGGCGGAGGCGGCCCGGGCCGTGCGCGCCGCGGGTCTGGGGGCGGCCGGAGCCGGGCCGAGGGCCGCGGTGGTCGCCGCGGCGACCGGCAACTCGAAGAGAGCAAAAGTCTTGTGAATAGATTTGGAACTGCCGGGGAAGGCCCATCGTTGCAGGTAGTAAGAGAGATCAGTGACGGGATCGGAAGAACGTCCCGGTAGCGGGTGCCGACAACCGCCATAGAGGGATATGTTCGGTTGTAAGGACTGGCGAGCCTTGGGCCCCACGCATCGCTGTCTCTCGACTCCGAAGTCGGTGGGGTGTAGATCTTGCCGATGGGGGAGGAGGAGGTGAAAGTCGCCAAGTCCGTGGCTCCGGCCTTCACCGGAGCCTGGTGCGAAAGGGAGACGCTTCGCCCCATGAGGCGGAGCTATCCGGGAACGGAGTTCTGCGTGGACATCGTCGTCAAGGGCCGTAAGACCGAGGTGCCCGAGCGGTTCCGCAAGCACGTGGCCGAGAAGCTGAATCCTGAGCGGATCACCAAGTACGACGGCAAGGTGATCAGCGTGGACGTCGAGGTGTCCAAGGAGCACAACCCGCGTCAGGCCGACCGTTCCGACCGCGTGGAGATCACCCTCCGCACGCGGGGCCCGGTGATCCGGGCCGAGGCTTCCGCCACAGACCCGTACGCGGCGCTGGACCTGGCACAGGACAAGCTGGAGGCCCGGCTGCGCAAGCAGCACGACAAGCGCTACACGCGCCGTGGCAACGGACGTCTCTCGGCGGCTGAGGTCGCCGACGTCGTACCGGGTGCCGCAACGCTCAACGGCAGTGGTCAGCCGGTCGGCGAGGAGAAGGCGAACGGGGTACCGATCACCCGGATCGGATCCATCGAGGTGCAGGGCGAAGGCCCCCTCGTCGTTCGCGAGAAGACCCACTCGGCCGCACCCATGTCGCTCGACCAGGCCCTCTACGAGATGGAACTGGTCGGCCACGACTTTTATCTGTTCGTCGACTCCGAGACCAAGTTGCCCAGCGTCGTGTACCGCCGTCACGCCTACGACTACGGCGTCATTCACGTGAATCCCGACGGGGCCTCCAGCTCGGAGGAACCGCGAGGCGGCGCCGGCGGCGCGCTCGGCGGCTGATCCCAACCATTCGTTGCCCCTGCGGTTCGCCCAGGCGTCCGCAGGGGCACCTGTGCGACGGGTAGCCGACTGTTGATTCCGCTTGTTGATCATGGGTGTACATCGGCTACTCGTATGGGTGAACGGGTGCGTGGATCCGGGATCGTCTGCGACTGACTGCCCGGGACGGCGAGGTCTCGCGGTTGGTCGGCGAGCATCTCGGTGGGCATGCGCGTGGTGATCTGGCCGAGCGGGTGAGGATCGGGATGGTGCCGGCCAAGGAAAGCTGGTACTGGTCCTCGGACGCGCGGGTGATCGCGCCCGCCCACCGCGACGCGCGCGGAAGCAGTGTCGATTGCAGGTGCTCACCGCCCGCCTGACCGAGGTGGAGGCGCGTACTGAGGTAGGGCGTCCGGCGATTGTTGTGGGCGCCCGTCGGCTCGCGAAGGTGCGGCACAACCTCGCCGACGCCGGTCCCACCGGGACTGGTTGGCGTGAGCGTTGGGATGCGCAGCGATTGTTCCTGACCGCCGACGGCGAGTCGGGTGCGCCCCACGGGAACTACACGATCAGTGTGGACCCGGCCGACGGGACGGTCACGATCGTCCTGCCCGAACCGCTCAGGCACCTGGCCAACGCCCCGCGCGGCCGCTGGTATCCGGATGCTTCCTGGTCCACCGAGAAGACCGTGCTGCCCACACCCGTTGAGCTGTCCGCCGCAGGTGTCCGGCTGCCGGCCGTGGACCTCAACGCGGACCATTTCGCCGCGTGCGTGGTGGACGCTCACGGCAATCCGGTCGGTGAACCGTTCACCGTCGCCACCGATCTGTCTGGACCCGCACCCCAGCGCGACGGCCGGCTGCGGGCCGCGATCACCACACTGATCGACCTCGCCCGGGCGAACGGCTGTGCCGGACTGGCGATCGAGAACCCGGGCTTCGCCGACGCCCGCGCCACCGGCCGCGAAACCATGGGCCGGGGCAAACGAGGCAAGGCGTTCCGGCGCACCGTCGCCGGACTCCCCACCACACGGTTCCGGGAACGCCTGCGCGGCATGGCTCACCACCGCGGACTCGTCGTGGTCGCGGTCGATCCCGCCTACACCTCCCGCTGGGGCGGTCAGCACTGGCAGGACCCGCTCCAGCGGCAATCGAAGACCACCGTGACCCGGCATCACGGTGCCTCGGTGGCGATCGGCAGGCGCGCCCTGGGACACGGGCCACGGCGTCGGCCAGGTGTGACCCGCAGCGTCCGGAGGAACGTTGCGCGGAGAGCTACCGGCCAGGCCGTTCCCCGGCCGAGGGCATGCGGGACCGCAAGCCCGCCTATGACCGCAAGCCGCCTAGGACCGCAGGCACGCCCCACCGGGGCGCCAAGACCTGGCGGGACCGAAGCGACCAACCAGCTCGCGCTGTTCCCCGTCTCTCAAGACCGTTCGGGGAGACAACCGGCAAGCCCGGTATATGGCGATACGGCCGGCAATGGCCCACATCGCTGGGAACGGTATGCGCCATGCGTGGCCGTCGGGCGCCCCCGCGTCGTGGTGCGGGCATGGAATCATGGCGGACAGTCAACCGGCGGCGGTGTCCGTCCGGTTGGTCCGGCGGTTCAGCACATGCAGGGGGAGGAACGATGGCGGACAGCTTCGGGCCGGTACGCGGTGACGGCGGCGCGGGCTGTCGTGACGCGGACCGCGCGGCGGCGGGGGACGCGGCCGGTTCGCGGGGCGGGGAGCCCATTCGGGTGCTCGTGGTCGACGACCACGCGCTGTTCCGGCGCGGGCTGGAGATCGTCCTCGCGCAGGAGGAGGACATCCAGGTCGTCGGCGAGGCCGGGGACGGGGCGGAGGCCGTGGACAAGGCGGCCGACCTGCTGCCGGACATCGTGCTGATGGACGTACGGATGCCCAGGCGCGGCGGGATCGAGGCGTGCACCTCGATCAAGGAGGTGGCACCCTCCGCGAAGATCATCATGCTGACGATCAGCGACGAGGAGGCCGACCTCTACGACGCGATCAAGGCGGGGGCGACGGGATACCTCCTGAAGGAGATCTCGACGGACGAGGTGGCCACCGCGATCCGGGCGGTCGCCGACGGGCAGTCGCAGATCAGCCCGTCGATGGCGTCGAAGCTGCTCACCGAGTTCAAGTCGATGATCCAGCGGACCGACGAGCGGCGGCTGGTGCCGGCGCCGAGGTTGACGGACCGGGAGCTGGAGGTCCTGAAGCTGGTGGCCACCGGCATGAACAACCGGGACATCGCCAAGGAGTTGTTCATCTCCGAGAACACGGTGAAGAACCACGTCCGCAACATCCTGGAGAAGCTGCAACTGCATTCCAGGATGGAGGCCGTGGTGTACGCGATGCGGGAGAAGATCCTGGAGATTCGGTAGTCGCGGGGCGCGGGGCGCGGGTCGCGGGTCGCGGGGCGCGTGCCGCGGGGCGCGGGTCGCGGGTCGCGGGGCGCGTGCCGCGGGGCGCGGGTCGGCCTATGGCTGCCGCTGCGCGGAGCTGCTCCCCGCCCCGCCCTTTCTCCGTTTCCTGGGGCTCCGCCCCAGACCCCGCGCCTCAAACGCCGGCGGGGCTGGGAGTGGGCTCCGCGCCGGGCCGCGCGGCTCGGACGCCGGTGGGGCTGGGGGTGGGGCTCCGCCCCGGGCCCCGCGCCTCAGGCGCCGGCGGGGCTGGGAGTGGGCTCCGCCCCGGACCGCGCGCCTCAGGCGCCGGCGGGGCTGGGGGTGGGGCTCCGCCCCGGGCCGCGCGGCTCGGACGCCGGTGGGGCCGGGAGTGGGGCTACGCGCCCACCGCCTTCAGTTCGGTCGTGATCGCCGCCGCCTCCGCGGGCGAGCCGGTGCGCTCGACGCGGACGGAGTCGCAGCCCACCCACTCCGCCGCCTCCCGCAGGGCCTGGGCCATCGGGCCGGCCGCCTTCGGGGAGGTCAGGGACAGCTGCCGGGCGACAAGGGTGCGGCCCTCGCGGGCCGGGTCGACGCGGCCCTGGAGCAAGCCGCCCGCAAGCAGCGGCATCGCGAAGTAGCCGTGTATCCGCTTCGGCTTGGGGACGTACGCCTCCAGGCGGTGGGTGAAACCGAAGATCCGCTCCGTACGCGGCCGGTCCCAGACCAGCGAGTCGAAGGGCGAGAGCAGTGTCGTGCGGTGGCGGCCCCGGGGGACCGTGGCCAGGGCGGAAGGGTCCGCCCACGCCGGCTTCGCCCAGCCCTCCACCTCGACCGGGACCAGCCCGGAGTCCGCGATCACCGCGTCGAACTGCTCGCCCTTGAGCCGGTGGTAGTCCGCGATGTCGGCGCGGGTGCCGACGCCCAGGGACTGCCCGGCCAGCGCGACGAGGCGGCGCAGGCACTCGCGGTCGTCCAGGTCGTCGTGGAGCAGGGCGTCGGGGACCGCGCGCTCGGGCAGGTCGTACACCCGCTTCCAGCCCCGGCGTTCACTGCACACCACCTCGCCGGTGTCGAGCAGCCACTCCACCGCGATCTTGGTCTCGGACCACTCGAACCACTCCCCGCCGTTCTTGGCGCCGCCAAGCTCGGTCGAGGTCAGCGGGCCGTCGGCCTTGAGGCGGTCCAGGACGGCCTTCGTCGAGCGCTCCTTGTCCTGCAGGACGTGCCAGCGGTGGCCGCGGGCCAGGCGGGCGCGGCGCCGAAAGGCGAAATGTGGCCATTCCTCGATGGGCAGGATGCAGGCCGCGTGCGACCAGTACTCGAAGGCGTGGCGGTCCGACCAGTACGCCTTCTCCACGGTGTCCCGGCCGACCGCGCCCAGGCGCGCGTACGGGATCAGCTCGTGCGAGCGGGCCAGGACCGAGATGGTGTCCAGCTGGACGGCGCCCAGGTGGCGCAGGACTCCGCGCACCCCGCCGCGGCGGTCGGGCGCCCCCATGAAACCTTGCGCGCGCAGGGCGATTCGACGGGCCTCGTCGGCTGACAGCGAGAGCGGGATCGAGGTCATCTCCGGAGCCTAACGGCGGGCACTGACAGCGGGCAGGTACGCCAGCCGGGAGGGCAGGCCGAGGTCGGAGGGCAGCAGGGCCCCGGCCCAGCAGTCGCGGAGGGTGTCGCGGTGTTCCATGCCCGCCCGCTGGACGCCCTCGACGACGAAGCCGGCCTTCTCGGCGACGGCGCGGGAGGCGGTGTTCCCCACTCCGGCCCGCCAGACCAGGCGTACGCAGCCGGCTTCGGTGAACGCCCAGCGGGCCACGGCCAGCAGGGCCTCGGTCATGTACCCGTTGCCCCGGTGCCCGGCGACGGCCCAGTAGCCGACCTCGTGCGCGTGTGCGCCGCGCGGGACGACACCGAGGGTGGCGACCAGCGGGCCGTCGGCCCCGAGGCGGACGGCGAAGTTGTACTCGCTGTCCTCCCGCCACCCGCGCGGAACCGATTCGGCGACGAAGGCGCGCGCGTCCTCGGGCCGGTAGGGCAGTGGTACGGGGATCCAGCGCTGGATCTCGGGGTCCTGGCAGGCGGCGTGCACCTCGGCCGCGTCCCCGGGGGTGTGGGGGCGCAGCACGAGGCGATCGGTGGTCAGCGTGATCGGCTCCATGACACGGATTGTGCCCAGGTCCTACGCGGAGGCCGACGGCAGGTACGGCGTGCGCGAGGGCAGGCCGAGGTCGGAGGGGAGCAGGCCGCCGATCCGGCAGTCGAGCATGGCGCCGCGGTGCTCGATTCCGGCGCGCAGGATCCCCTCCATGCGGAAGCCTGCCTTCTGCGCGACGGCCCTGGAGCCCGCGTTGTCGACCTGGGCCCGCCATTCGAGGCGTGCCGCGCCGAGCTCGGTGAAGGCCCAGCGGGCGGCGGCGCGGACGGCCTCGGCCATGTATCCGTGGCCCCGGTGCTCCTTCGCCGCCCAGTAGCCGATCTCGTACGAGCGTGTCGCGAACACCTGGTGCACATGGACGCCGACCGCCGCGACCAGGGGCCCGTCGGCGCCGAGGCGTACGGCGAAGCTGTAGCCGGTGCCCGCCCGCCAGCCGTTCGGGACCAGCTCGTTCACGAAGCTCCGCGCGTGCTCGCGTTCGTAGGGGGAGGGGACCGTGGTGTAGCGCTGGATGTCCGGGTCCTGGCAGGCCGCGTACACCTCGTCCTCGTCGGAGGGGGCGAACGGCCTCAATACGAGCCGGTCGGTGGTCAGTGTGGTGGGCTCCATGAACGGATTCTGCTGCCTTCGCGCTCCGCGGGACGAACACTTTTCGGGAATCTCGCGGGGGAAGCGGCACCTTCCGTGTCACCCGTACGTTCTCAATACGGGCACCCGCGCCCTCGCGGCTACGGCGGACCTCCCGACGCGACCACGTCCTCGCTTACGATGGCCGTTACGGTGGGGCCCACCTGCCGTGCCCGTGTACGTACAGTGCCCAGGCCCGACCGGCAAGGAGACAAACCTCGGTGTCCGTCTTCAACAAGCTCATGCGTGCAGGCGAAGGCAAGATCCTGCGCAAACTGCACCGCATCGCGGACCAGGTCAACTCCATCGAAGAGGACTTCGTCAACCTCTCCGACGCCGAGTTGCGGGCGCTCACGGACGAGTACAAGCAGCGCTTCCAGGACGGCGAGAGCCTGGACGACCTGCTTCCCGAGGCCTTCGCCACCGTGCGTGAGGCCGCGAAGCGCGTACTCGGCCAGCGGCACTACGACGTCCAGATCATGGGCGGCGCGGCGCTGCACCTCGGCTACGTGGCCGAGATGAAGACCGGTGAGGGCAAGACCCTCGTCGGCACCCTGCCCGCGTACCTGAACGCGCTGTCCGGCAAGGGCGTCCACCTGATCACGGTGAACGACTACCTCGCCGAGCGCGACTCCGAGCTGATGGGCCGGGTGCACAAGTTCCTCGGCCTGGAGGTCGGCTGCATCCTGGCGAACATGTCGCCGGCGCAGCGTCGCGAGCAGTACAACTGCGACATCACGTACGGCACGAACAACGAGTTCGGCTTCGACTACCTGCGCGACAACATGGCGTGGTCGAAGGACGAGCTGGTGCAGCGCGGCCACAACTTCGCCGTGGTCGACGAGGTCGACTCGATCCTCGTCGACGAGGCCCGTACCCCGCTGATCATCTCCGGCCCGGCCGACCAGGCCACGAAGTGGTACGCCGACTTCGCGAAGCTGGTGACCCGCCTGACCAAGGGCGAGCCCGGCCAGCCGCTGAAGGGCATCGAGGAGACCGGCGACTACGAGGTCGACGAGAAGAAGCGGACCGTCGGCATCCACGAGGCGGGTGTCGCCAAGGTCGAGGACTGGCTCGGCATCGAGAACCTCTACGAGTCGGTCAACACCCCGCTCGTCGGTTACCTGAACAACGCCATCAAGGCGAAGGAACTGTTCAAGAAGGACAAGGACTACGTCGTCCTCGACGGCGAAGTCATGATCGTCGACGAGCACACGGGCCGCATCCTCGCGGGCCGCCGCTACAACGAGGGCATGCACCAGGCGATCGAGGCGAAGGAAGGGGTGGACATCAAGGACGAGAACCAGACCCTCGCCACGATCACCCTGCAGAACTTCTTCCGCCTCTACTCGAAGCTGTCGGGCATGACCGGTACGGCCATGACCGAGGCCGCCGAGTTCCACCAGATCTACAAGCTCGGCGTCGTCCCGATCCCGACCAACCGCGACATGGTCCGCAAGGACCAGCCGGACCTGATCTACCGCACCGAGGTCGCGAAGTTCGCCGCCGTCGTCGACGACATCGCGGAGAAGCACGAGAAGGGCCAGCCGATCCTCGTCGGTACGACGTCGGTCGAGAAGTCCGAGTACCTCTCGCAGCAGCTCTCCAAGCGCGGCATCCCGCACGAGGTGCTCAACGCCAAGCAGCACGACCGTGAGGCGACCATCGTCGCCCAGGCCGGCCGCCGCGGCGCCGTCACCGTCGCCACGAACATGGCCGGCCGCGGTACCGACATCAAGCTCGGCGGCAACCCGGACGACCTCGCCGAGGCCGAGCTGCGCCAGCAGGGCCTGGACCCGGAGGAGCACATCGAGGAGTGGGCGCACGCCCTCCCCGCGGCGCTCACCAGGGCCGAGTCGGCCGTGAAGGCCGAGTTCGAGGAGGTCAAGGAGCTCGGCGGACTGTACGTGCTGGGCACCGAGCGCCACGAGTCGCGTCGTATCGACAACCAGCTGCGCGGCCGTTCCGGCCGACAGGGCGACCCGGGCGAGTCCCGCTTCTACCTGTCGCTGGGCGACGACCTGATGCGGCTGTTCAAGGCGCAGATGGTCGAGCGCGTCATGGCCATGGCCAACGTGCCGGACGACGTGCCGATCGAGAACAAGATGGTGACGCGCGCGATCGCGTCGGCCCAGTCGCAGGTGGAGACCCAGAACTTCGAGACGCGCAAGAACGTCCTGAAGTACGACGAGGTCCTCAACAGCCAGCGCGAGGTCATCTACAGCGAGCGCCGCCGCGTCCTGGAGGGCGAGGACCTCCAGGAGCAGGTGCGCTTCATGATGGACGACACCATCGACGCGTACATCGCGGCCGAGACGGTCGAGGGCTTCGCCGAGGAGTGGGACCTGGAGCGCCTGTGGGGCGCCTTCAAGCAGCTCTACCCGGTGAAGGTCACCATCGAGGAGCTGGAGGACGCCGCGGGCGACCGGGCGGGCATCACCGCCGAGTTCATCGCGGAGTCCGTCAAGGACGACATCCACGAGCAGTACGCGGCGCGCGAGAAGGCGCTCGGCTCCGACATCATGCGTGAGCTGGAGCGGCGCGTGGTGCTGTCGGTGCTGGACCGCAAGTGGCGTGAGCACCTGTACGAGATGGACTACCTGCAGGAGGGCATCGGCCTGCGGGCGATGGCCCAGAAGGACCCGCTGGTCGAGTACCAGCGCGAGGGCTTCGACATGTTCAACGCCATGCAGGAGGGCATCAAGGAGGAGTCCGTCGGCTACCTGTTCAACCTGGAGGTCCAGGTCGAGCAGCAGGTCGAGGAGCTTCCGGTGCAGGACGCGGCGCCTTCGCTGACGAAGGAGCCGGTGCCTGCGGCGCGTCCGGAGATCCGGGCGAAGGGGCTGGACGCTCCGCAGCGGCCGGACCGGCTGCACTTCTCCGCGCCGACGGTGGACGGGGAGGGCGGGGTCGTCGAGGGCGACTTCGAGTCCGACGCGGCCGGTGACGGTGATGGGATGACGCGGGCTGAGCGGCGGAAGGCCGCCAAGGCCTCTGGCGGGCGTCGCCGTAAGAAGTAACCCCTGCGGGGTTGAGCTCGTCGGCCGGGGCCGGACACCTTGAGTGGTGTCCGGCCCCGGCCGCCGTTGCGCTCGCGCCGGTGGGGCGGTGTTCAGCCGCGTGCGGCGCCGCTGCTGGGGCTCCGCCCCGGACCCCGCGCCTCAAACGCCGGCGAGGCTGGATTTCGCCCGGCGAGGCCTGTTCGGCCGTGTGCGGCGCCGCTGCTGGGGCTCCGCCCCAGACCCCGCGCCTCAAACGCCGGCGAGGCTGGATTTCGCCCGGCGAGGCAGGATTTGCCCGGCGGGGTGCCTCAGGCGGGGCCGGGTTTGCCGGGGGCCTGGAGTTCCACTGCCGCGAGGCGCCAGCGGAGGTCTGGGCCCTGTTCCAGGCGGAAGGCCATGGCCGTGACGCGGTCGCCCGTTGCGATGCGGGCGAAGGCTTCGATCACGCCCGGGCCCGGCGTGAAGCGGCCGCATTGGCGGATGACCGGGCTGAGGCGGTCGCGGAGGTGGTCAGCCGGGGCCAGGGTGATCAGCTGCTGGTAGGCGGGGCCGACGGTGTGGCCGAGGAGCGAGTGGACCGGGCGGCGGCCGCTGACCACCGCGAGCAGCCGTTCGGCGAACCAGTGGTGCGGGCCGAGTCGCAGGGTGCGGGGAGGGCGGCGCTGGTCGAGGCGTCCGGCGGGGCGGGTGCGGGCCCGGCCGCCGGGCCTGCGGCGGCCGGCCTCGCCGCCGATCGTCGCGCGCATCGTGGTGTCCATGGCGTTCTGCCCCCGAACAGGCCGGGCCCGGATCGATACCGGGCGGTAACTTGATGGGGATCTTCTACGGCCGACGGATACGCTCCGCAACCGGGCCGCCGATCGTGGTGGGCTTCGGTGCGGTTCACCTATCCGAGTGTGTGACGTTCCGTAGCGGGCCCGCGGTCGACCCGCGCCGAGTACCCGGGTGGACGGGCTCGCACCCTGGCCCGACACCCCGAAGGGGGACCGCGGGCGTACCCCACTCGGCCGCAGCCCGGCAGTCGTATCCTGGGGGGCGTTTCCGACTACCGAAAGCAGCCGGCCATGCGCGTGTACGTCCCCCTGACCCTCCCCGGGCTCGCCGAGGCGCACAAGGCGGGTGAGCTGGGTCCCGCCCCGCTGCGGGCGTACGCCGTCACGCCCGGGCTGCGCGAGTGGTACGTGTCGGACGACATCGAGGAGCTGGAGTACGCCGCCCTCGGCCGGGCCGCCGCCGCCTCCCTGCGGATGCTGGCCCAGGAGGAGGGGGCCCCGCCCAAGCGGGTCGTCGTCGCGCTCGACGTGGACGACAAGGCCGTCAGCGCCACTCCCGGGGTCGACGAGGCCACGCTCGGGCAGGTGAGCCTGGGCGCGCCCGTACGACTCACCGTGGCCGCCGCCGTGCACGTCGACGCCGACGACGCGCGGGAGGACGTCTCCGCGGCCGCCCGGGCCCTGGAGGCCGCCGACGGCGGGGACGACGACGCGCAGTTCACGGTGGACGGGGCGGAGGACCACGAGCTGCTCTGGTTCGGGGTGCAGGAGATTCCGGGGCTGCTGCGATGAGGACCCACATCGTCTGGGACTGGAACGGGACGCTGCTGCACGACATCGACGCCGTCATGGCCGCGACCAACGCCTCCTTCGCCGAGCTCGGCTTCGCGCCGATCACCCTGGAGACGTACCGCGACCTGTACGTCGTACCGGTGCCCAAGTTCTACGAGCGGCTCATGGGGCGGCTGCCCACCGATGAGGAATGGGTCGTCATGGACGAAACCTTCCACCGGCACTACTGGGCCGCCGCCGAGCATTCCGGGCTCGCCGACGGCGCCCGCGAGCTGCTCCAGGACTGGGAGCGGGCCGGGCTCACCCAGTCCCTGCTGTCCCTCGCGCCCCACGAGAAGCTCGTACCACTCGTCCGGGCGCACGGCATCGACCGGCACTTCCTGCGCGTCGACGGGCGGATCGGCCCCTCCCACACCTCCAAGGCGGGGCACCTCGTACGCCACATGGCCGCCATGGACGGGACGCGCGTGACACCCGACCGTACGGTCCTCATCGGAGACGCCGTGGACGACGCGCTCGCCGCCGCCCACGTGGGCGCCCGGGCCGTGTTGTACACGGGCGGCTCCCACAGTCGCGCCAGTCTGGAATCGGCCGGCGTGCCCGTCGTGGACACCCTGGCAGAGGCCGTAACGACAGCTCGCGAACTGGCCGAATAGCGTCTGGCACGGTCCACCGGTCGCGTCGCCGGCCAGAGTGTCAAAGTTCCACCCCAAGTTTTGTACAGATGCAGTGAATGACGACCTGGGGGTAGGGCGAGATAGCCTAGTACCCGTGATCAGCGCGATAGTCATCGGCGGCACTGGAGCCTCCGGCATGCGCCCGGCGCACGAACGTGCCCGGGCATTCGCTGATTCCCGCTCCCGGGACCCCCTGCCCAACGTGGCCGGTTCCCTCCCGGTGGCCTCTCCCGACGGCATAACGTCGATATCGATCACTGACGGACATCCCGCCCCAGGGCGGCACTCCGTCATTCCTTCCTTCACCTACGTCACGCAATGGCGCGCGACAGGAGCCAGAGGACATGCAGACCAAGCTGGACGAAGCAAAGGCCGAGCTGCTCGCACGGGCGGCCCGGGTAGCTGAGAACAGCCCGGCCGGGGGGCTACTTCCGACTGGGTCCGAGCAGGGAGAGCGTCCCGACCGGGACACCGTGCTCTCCTACCTCCAGCGCTACTACCTGCACACAGCCCCCGAGGACCTCTCGGACCGGGACCCGGTCGACGTGTTCGGGGCGGCGCTCTCGCACTACCGCATCGCCGAGAACCGTCCGCAGGGCACCGCGAACGTACGCGTGCAGACCCCGACGGTGGAGGAGAACGGCTGGACCTCCAGCCACTCGGTCGTCGAAGTGGTCACCGACGACATGCCCTTCCTCGTGGACTCCGTCACCAACGAGCTGTCCCGGCAGGGCCGCGGCATCCACGTCGTGATCCACCCGCAGGTCGTCGTCCGCCGTGACGTCACCGGCAAGCTCATCGAGATCCTCGGCCCCGACTGCGACGCGCACGGCCCCCGTACCGCGCGCCCCCACGACTCCCTCGTCGAGTCCTGGATCCACGTCGAGATCGACCGCGAGACCGACCGCGCCGACCTCAAGCAGATCACCGTCGATCTGCTGCGCGTGCTGTCCGACGTCCGCGAGTCCGTCGAGGACTGGGAGAAGATGCGCGACGCCGCGCTGCGCATCGCCGACGGCCTGCCCGAGGAGCCCACCGCCCCGGACCTGCGCGAGTACGAACTCGAAGAGGCCCGCGAGCTGCTGCGTTGGCTCGCCGACGACCACTTCACCTTCCTCGGCTACCGCGAGTACAACCTCGTCGACGGCGACGCCCTGTCCGCCGTGCCCGGCACCGGCCTCGGCATCCTGCGCTCCGACCCGCACCACAGCGGCAAGGACGACGGCCACCCGGTCTCGCCGTCCTTCAACCGGCTGCCCGCGGACGCCCGCGCCAAGGCCCGCGAGCACCGTCTGCTGGTGCTGACGAAGGCCAACAGCCGCTCCACCGTGCACCGCCCCTCGTACCTCGACTACGTCGGCGTGAAGAAGTTCGACGCCGAGGGCAACGTCGTCGGCGAGCGCCGCTTCCTCGGCCTGTTCTCCTCCGCCGCGTACACCGAGTCCGTGCGCCGCGTCCCGGTCATCCGCCGCAAGGTCAGCGAGGTCCTCGAAGGCGCCGGCTTCGCGCCGAGCAGCCACGACGGCCGCGACCTGCTGCAGATCATGGAGACGTACCCGCGCGACGAGCTGTTCCAGACCCCGGTCGACCAGCTCCTGCCCATCGTCACCTCCGTCCTGTACCTGCAGGAACGCCGCCGGCTGCGGCTGTACCTGCGCCAGGACGAGTACGGGCGCTACTACTCGGCGCTCGTCTACCTGCCGCGCGACCGCTTCACCACCGGCGTCCGGCTGCGGCTGATGGACATCCTCAAGGAGGAGCTCGACGGCATCAGCGTCGACTTCACCGCCTGGAACACCGAGTCGATCCTCTCCCGCATCCACTTCGTCGTCCGCGTCCCGCAGGGCAAGGAACTGCCGGTCCTGACCGAGTCCGACGTCGAGCGCATCGAGGGTCGCCTCGTCGACGCCGCCCGCTCCTGGGCCGACGGCTTCTCCGAGGCCCTGGTCGCCGAGCTCGGCGAGGAGCGCGCCGCCGAGCTGCTGCGCCGCTACGGGACCTCCTTCCCCGAGGGCTACAAGGCCGACCACTCGCCGCGCGCGGCCGTCGCCGACCTGTGCCACCTGGAGAAGCTCGCCGCGGGCGACCGCCCGTTCGCGCTCTCCCTGTACGAGCCCGTCGGCGCGGGCCCCGGCGAGCGCCGGTTCAAGATCTACCGCACCGGTGAGCAGGTCTCGCTGTCCGCGGTCCTGCCCGTGCTGCAGCGCCTGGGCGTCGAGGTCACCGACGAGCGCCCGTACGAGCTGCGCCGCTCCGACCGGGTCAGCGCGTGGATCTACGACTTCGGTCTGCGGATGCCGGTCTCGACGGGCAACGGGGACAACTACCTCGGCGACGACGCCCGCGAGCGGTTCCAGGAGGCCTTCGCGGCCGTGTGGACCGGCGAGGCCGAGAACGACAACTTCAACACCCTGGTGCTCGGCGCCGGGCTCACCTGGCGGCAGGCCGTCGTCCTGCGCGCGTACGCCAAGTACATGCGCCAGGCCGGCTCCACCTTCAGCCAGGACTACATGGAGGACACCCTCCGCAACAACGTCCACACCACCCGGCTGCTGGTCTCCCTCTTCGAGGCCCGGATGTCGCCCGGCCGCCAGGCCGCCGGCAGCGAGCTCGTCGACGCCATGCTGGAGGAGCTGGACGGGGCCCTGGACCAGGTCGCCTCGCTGGACGAGGACCGCATCCTGCGGGCCTTCCTCACCCTCATCAAGGCGACTCTGCGGACCAACTTCTTCCAGCTGAACGACGCGGGCGAGCAGCACTCGTACGTGTCCATGAAGTTCGACCCGCAAGCCATCCCGGACCTGCCGGCCCCGCGGCCCGCCTTCGAGATCTGGGTGTACTCCCCGCGCGTCGAGGGCGTCCACCTGCGCTTCGGCAAGGTCGCCCGAGGCGGCCTGCGCTGGTCCGACCGGCGTGAGGACTTCCGTACGGAGATCCTCGGCCTGGTCAAGGCGCAGATGGTCAAGAACACCGTCATCGTGCCGGTCGGCGCCAAGGGCGGCTTCGTCGCCAAGAACCTGCCGGACCCGTCGGTGGACCGCGACGCGTGGCTCGCCGAGGGCATCGCCTCGTACAAGATCTTCATCTCGGCGCTGCTCGACATCACCGACAACATGGTCGCCGGCGAGGTCGTGCCGCCGAAGGGCGTCGTCCGCCACGACGAGGACGACACCTACCTCGTCGTCGCCGCCGACAAGGGCACCGCGACCTTCTCCGACATCGCCAACGGGGTCGCGGAGTCCTACGGCTTCTGGCTGGGCGACGCCTTCGCGTCGGGCGGCTCGGCCGGCTACGACCACAAGGGCATGGGCATCACGGCCCGCGGCGCGTGGGAGTCCGTGAAGCGGCACTTCCGCGAGCTGGGCCACGACACCCAGACCCAGGACTTCACGGTCGTAGGCGTCGGCGACATGTCCGGTGACGTGTTCGGCAACGGCATGCTGCTCTCCGAGCACATTCGCCTGGTCGCCGCATTCGACCACCGGCACATCTTCATCGACCCGACCCCGGACGCGGCCACCTCGTACGTCGAGCGCCGCCGCCTGTTCGACCTGCCGCGCTCCTCGTGGGCCGACTACGACACCTCGCTGCTCTCCGCGGGCGGCGGCATCCACCCGCGCAGCGCGAAGTCCATCCCGGTCAACGCGCACGTCCGCGAGGCCCTCGGCATCGATGCGGGCGTCACCAAGATGACCCCGGCCGACCTGATGAAGGCGATCCTCCAGTCCCCGGTGGACCTGCTGTGGAACGGCGGCATCGGCACGTACGTCAAGGCCACCGCCGAGACGCACGCGGACGTCGGCGACAAGGCCAACGACGCCATCCGCGTCAACGGCTCCGAGGTCCGGGCCAAGGTCATCGGCGAGGGCGGCAACCTGGGCCTGACCCAGCTCGGCCGGATCGAGTTCGCCCACTACGGCGGCAAGGTCAACACCGACGCCATCGACAACAGCGCGGGCGTGGACACCTCCGACCACGAGGTGAACATCAAGATCCTCCTCAACGCGGTCGTCTCCGACGGGGACATGACCGTCAAGCAGCGCAACAAGCTGCTCGCCGAGATGACCGACGAGGTCGGCCAGCTCGTGCTGCGCAACAACTACGCCCAGAACACGGCTCTCGCCAACGGTTCGGCCCAGGCCCCGAGCCTGCTCCACGCCCAGCAGCGCTTCATGCGCCGCCTGGAGAACGAGGGGCGGCTCAACCGCGAGCTGGAGTTCCTGCCCACCGACCGGCAGATCCGCGAACTGCTCAACACCGGCAAGGGCCTGACCCAGCCGGAGCTGGCCGTCCTGTTCGCCTACACCAAGATCACGGTGGCGGACGAGCTCATCCACACCGGGCTGCCGGACGACCCGTACCTGCTGCGCCTGCTCCACGCGTACTTCCCGGGCGCCCTGCTCCAGAAGTTCCCGGAGCAGATCGACGCACACGCGCTGCGCCGCGAGATCATCACCACGCTCCTGGTCAACGACACCGTCAACACCGGTGGTTCGACCTTCCTGCACCGCCTGCGCGAGGAGACCGGGGCCTCCCTGGAGGAGATCGTCCGGGCGCAGCTCTCGGCCCGCGAGATCTTCGGCCTCGCCGAGGTGTGGGACGCGGTGGAGGCCCTCGACAACAAGGTCTCCGCCGACGTCCAGACCCGGGTGCGGCTGCACTCGCGCCGCCTGGTCGAGCGCGGTACCCGTTGGCTGCTGAACAACCGGCCGCAGCCGCTCCAGATCACCGAGACCATCGCGTTCTTCGCGGCGCGGGTGGCCGAGGTGTGGGCGGAGCTGCCGAAGCTGGTGCGCGGCGCCGACCTGGAGTGGTACCAGTCGATCCTCGACGAGCTGACCGGCGAGGGCGTCCCGGAGGAGCTGGCGGCGAAGGTCGCCGGGTTCTCCTCGGCCTTCCCGACGCTCGACATCGTCGCGACCTCGGACCGCACCGGCGTGGACCCGCTGGGTGTCGCCGAGGTGTACTACGACCTCGCCGACCGTCTCGACATCACCCAGCTGATGGACCGGATCATCGAACTGCCGCGGTCCGACCGCTGGCAGTCCATGGCCCGTGCCTCCATCCGCGAGGACCTGTTCGCGGCGCACGCGGCGCTGACCGCCGATGTCCTGGCGGTGGGCAACGGGGACTCGACTCCCGAGGAGCGCTTCAAGGCGTGGGAGGAGAAGAACGCGGCGCTGATCGGCCGGGCGCGGACGACTCTGGACGAGATCCGGGGGTCGGACGACTTCGACCTGGCGAACCTTTCCGTGGCGATGCGGACGATGCGGTCGCTGCTTCGGGCGCACAGCTAGTCGCTTCCGCTGAACGGGCCGGGCCCGGGACCTTGCTGGTCCCGGGCCCGGCCCGTTCGTTTTGCCGGGTGCGGCGCCGTTGCGGGGGCTCCGCCCCCGAGCCCCCGCGCCTCAAAAGCCGGCGGGGCGGGGAGATCGCCGCAATCGCCCGCGGGGGGGGTGGGTGTGCCCCC
>NZ_JBHWJY010000109.1:0-24874 GCF_042731135.1 Streptomyces sp. NPDC059874 | reverse complement strand
TCTGGCACGCACTCTCGCCGCACCGGGCGAAAGCCCAAGTACGTCCAGTACGAGGGCTTCCGCCCGGCACGCCGAGAGCACGCACCAGACGCCGCAGGGCCGCCCTTCGGGCGACGACGGGAATTTGACGACAGGCCCTAGGGGCCCGCTCAGGGGCAGACCGGGGGCGGACCCGGATGGCCGGTCCCGGCGGCGTTCGTAGCGTCGTGGACATGCCGAAAACTGGGAAGAACGGGAAGAGCGAGCACGGCGAGAAGCGCCGGATGCCACGCTGGAAGCGGGTACTTCTGGCCCTCGGCGCGGTGGCCGGCGTCTTCGTCCTCACCATCGGCGGACTCTTCACCTGGCTCTACACCGGAGCCGAGGTGTCCACCGTCGGTGCCGTGGACTTCCACAACGCCCTCCGGGTGCCGCCCCTCGCCCCGTCCACCGTCGAGACGGACGGGACACGCGTCTTCGACCTGCGGATGCAGGCGGGGCAGACCGAGTTCGAACCCGGCGCCCAGACCCCGACCTGGGGGTTCAACGGCAGCTACCTGGGCCCCACCCTGCGCGCGGCGAAGGGCGAGAAGGTCCGGGTCAAGATCGCCAACGCGCTCCCGGAGGAGTCCACGGTCCACTGGCACGGCATGCACCTGCCCGCCGCGATGGACGGCGGCCCGCACCAGATGGTGCCGGCGGGCGGCAGTTGGGCCCCGGAGTGGACCGTCGCCCAGCCGGCCGCCACCCTCTGGTACCACCCGCACCCGCACGGCGCGACCGAGACGCACGTCCAGAAGGGCCTCGCGGGCCTGTTCCTCCTCGACGACGAGGAGAGCCGGAAGCTCGATCTGCCCGACCGGTACGGGGTCGACGACGTGCCCGTCATCGTCCAGGACGTGCGGTTCGACGGCTCGCGCTTCGACCACGACCACAAGCTGATGAGGAACGTCGGCTTCCTCGGCGACCGGACGATGGTCAACGGCACCCTGGACCCCTTCCTCGCCGTCGGCGACGAACTGGTCCGGCTGCGCCTGCTGAACGCCTCCACCGCCCGCGTGTACACCTTCGGCTTCGACGACGGACGCGCGTTCCAGCAGATCGCCTCCGACGGGGGCCTGCTCGAAGCACCGCACACCACCGGTCGGCTGCGGCTGTCACCGGGGGAGCGCGCGGAGATCGTCGTACGGATGGCACCGGGCGAGCGGACCGTCCTGCGCTCCTACCCGCTGGACGCCGGACTGGACTTCTGGAACCAGCGCTTCGGGGGCGGCGACGACTCCTTCGACGTCATGGAGCTCCGCGCGGCCCCCACCCTGCGCCCCTCGCCGGCCGTCCCCGCCGCGCTGACCCGGCTGACGCTGCCCACGGGGCAGGACTCGGCCCGCAGCCGCTTCTTCGACCTCAACCTCTCCGGGATCAACGGCCGGAAGATGGACATGGCCCGGGTGGACGAGACGGTCACCCGGGGAACCGCCGAGACGTGGACGCTGCGCAACGAGGACGGCATGCCGCACAACTTCCACGTCCACGACGTGCAGTTCCGCATCCTCGACATCAACGGGGAGGCCCCGCCGCCGCAGCTGCGCGGTCCCAAGGACACCGTGTTCATCCCGTCCGGTTCGACCGTCCGGATCGCGATGCGCTTCGACGGCCCGGCGGACCCGGACGTCCCGTACATGTACCACTGCCACCTGCTGTACCACGAGGACCGGGGCATGATGGGCCAGTTCGTGGTCGTAGACCCGGGCCAGACCGCGGGCGCCCCGAAGCCACCGTCCACCAGCGGCTCACACCATCACCAGTGAGTCCGCGACGATCACTTCGGCCATGGCGAACAGGCGGTCGAAGTACCGGCAGGACTCGTGGTTCCCCCGGCCGCGCCACTGCCGCAGCTCGGGCAGGAGGCCCTGAAGTCGGGCGGCCGTGCCAGGGCCCGCGAAGCCCCCGGCCGCGAGGTACGAGGAGACGTGCCCGGTGACGGTGGCGTCGAGGAAGGCGAGGCGGGCCTTGTCCTCGTCCGCCACCCGGGGGAACGGCCCGCCGTGCGTGGCCGACAGGATCCGTAGCATCCGCACGTTCGCCCGGTGGCCCTCGGGCCCCCACCAGCGCCGGGTCCGCAGCAGCGCGATGTCGGCCGCCGAGGGGCTGCGCCGGTGCCGTTCCCGCTTCTCGGTGCGGCGGCGGTCCGCGAAGGCGGCGAGCTCGGCCAGCCAGGCCTCCCGGCTCAGCTCCAGTGCGTCCAGGGCCCGTACCAGGGCGTCGGGATCACGCCGCAGGTCCCCGGTCATGCCGAGGTACTGCCAGGTCCGGCGGTAGCCGAAGGGGGCGTACAGAACGATCGCGCTGCCGAGCGCGGAGTGACGGCGGTGCATCGGCAGCCCGGGGTCACGGACGCGGCGGGCGTGGACGGCGAAGCTCATACCGCAGCATCACACGAGAGCCGCAGCATCACACGAGCACCGCAGGCTCACACCAGCACCGTCAGCGCCGCCCCGGCCCCCATCGCCGCCGCGGCCAAGTGCATGGCCGGGTGGCCGTAGTCGCCCGACCAGAGGTGGCGGGCCAGACCGCCGAGGGCGGCCAGAGCGGCGATGACGCCGATCTGGCCGAACAGCGTGACGGCGGTCCAGGGGGCCAGGAGCAGCAGGAGCGAGTTCAGCCAGAACGGGGCGGCGCCCGTCCATCCTCGCCATTCCCTGATAGCCGTCGGCATGTACTACCGGCCCCCTCGATGTGGAGTTGTCGTCAACTCGTCGGCTGCAAAGCCTCCTTGGGTGCGACCGACGGCACAAGGGCGCGTTCGGCAAGAAAACCGAAGGCGAGGCCGAAAGTCGTCCACAGCGCGGTCTGGATCGCCAGCGACGCGAGGCGGAAGTCCCAGATCAGCGAGGCCGGGAAGTCCGCCGGGACCTCGTTGATGCCGGGCAGCACGGCGTACGAGATTCCGACGAGCAGGACGAAGCCCCCACCGGCGACGGCCGAGGCGTTCCAGTTGCCGAGCTTCGGCGCGAGTCGCCGGCCGAGGATCAGCGCGCCCGCCGCGAGCAGCGCGCTCAGGGCGATCATCAGGAGGTAGAGGGCGGTCCGCCGGGCGGCCGTGTCGGGGTCGCCGACGGCCGGCGGGTTGGCCGGGTACTTGAAGAACGGCACCAGGGTGACGGTGACGAACAGACCCGCGGTGACCAGCGCGGCCGTGGCCCGCGGGCCGAAGCGGCCGATGCGGCCCAGGGCGTAGCAGAAGACGAGCGCGGCGATGCCGCCGAGCGCGACCCCGTAGAAGAGCACGCCGGTGCCGAGGCCGGCCGTCGCCTGGAGGGCACGGCTGACCGGGGCGTCCTCGGCGCCGTGGTCGTGGCCGGCCGCGAGGTGGCCGGCCTCCTCGATGGCGATGGCCGCGTCGACCTTGGACTCGCCGAGGAGGTACGCGACGAGGAAGGCGGCCACGCCGGCGAGGACACCGGCCATCATGCCCCGGACCAGCAGGATGCGGGGGGAGACAGTGTTCATGTGTGGTGAGTTCCCTTGCGGAGAGCGGAATCAGGCAGGGGAAATCAGTGGCAGGGGAAGCCGAGCAGGTGGCGGCCGTCGTGCAGCCACTCGTGGACGGTCTCGCCCTCGAAGACGGCGGTGGCGCCCTGCTCGATGCCGATGAAGTACAGCAGGACCAGCGTGAGGACGGCGACGAAGGCCGCCCAGGGAGCGAGCGCGGAGAGCGAAATCGGGGCGACGGCAGGGGCCGTCGTGGGCACGGCGGAGTGGGCCATGGCTGAAACCTCCAGAGGGAACACGCGTCCCGGTCAGTGGTGCTCGCGACGACGGTGGCGGGTCTGACTTACCTCCCCCTCCGGGAGGATTCACAGTGGCGCGACCGTGCCGGATTCTCACCGATGCTTCCGTCGTACCGTCGTCATGTAGTTATGTCGTCCGAGACCGTACCGCGCTTACGCTCCCCTTATGAACCCCCCATTGGTACGAGTTCATCTCGTGAGACCCCCGCTGGACGCCGCTGCCCGCCAGGGACGCTTCGGAAACCCGGGATTCCCGGGAATCCCGGGAATCCGGGGGAACGTGGCCGACCGCGCCGGCCACGAGGGGCTGCGCGGCCTGGACGCGGGGGAGTGGTCGGGGCGGACGCTGGACGAGGTGGCGGCCGCGGATCCGGCGGGGGTGCGCGCCTGGCTGACGGATCCCGGATACGCGCCGCCGGGCGGGGAGTCGGTGGACGCGCTGATCGCCCGCGTCGGGGCGGAGCTGGCCGGCCTGGCCGCGGGCACGCACCGCTTCGTGGTCGAGCAGGCCGTCGTACGCGCGGCGGTGGTGCACGCGCTGGAGCTGCCCGCGGCGGCCTTCTGGCGGCTCGACGTGCGGCCGGAATCGGTGACCACCCTCACCGGGCGGGCGGGCCGCTGGAACCTGTTGGTCGGGCAGCAGAACGGCCGGCAGAACGAGCAACAGAACGAGCAACAGAACGAGCAACAGAACGAGCAACAGAACGGCCCGGACCCCGCGACGCGGTCCGGGCCGAACTGACGTTCAGGGAAGGTGTGTTACGCGACGATCCAGTCGGACGTCGCGATCACCGGCTGCACGCCGTCGCGGTGGACGGTGCCCTCGATCAGGCCGTACGGGCGGTCCGCCGCGAAGTAGACCTCGTTGTCGTTCTTGAGGCCGAAGGGCTCCAGGTCGACGAGGAAGTGGTGCTTGTTGGGGAGGTTGAGGCGAACCTCGTTGACCTTGGGGCAGTTGTCGAGCACCCGCTCGGCCATCTGGTTCAGGGTCTGCTGCAGCGAGTACGAGTACGTCTCCGCGAAGGCTTCCAGCATGTTCTTGCGGACCTTCTTGTACGACTGGTCCCAGTCGTACTCGGTGTCGTCCGCGGCGAGCGCCGAGTGGGCCCAGCGCGCGGTGACCTTGGTCGCCAGGATGCGGTCGTACGCTTCCTTCAGCGTCGTGTACTTGTCCTTGATGTAGCCGTGGAACTCGGAGTTGGTCGAGTTCATCACCGTCAGGTCCTTCAGACCCGAGATGACCTGCAGGCCGGTGGTCTCGCTGTAGGTGATCTGCGCGGTGCGCACCTCCTGGCCCTTGCGGACGAAGGAGTGCTGCTCCTTGCGCGTCGGGACCGGGATCCGCTCCCAGGCGAACTCCTCGATGCGGATCTGCGCCTCGCGGATCGGGGACTGCGAGGAGACGAAGTGCTTCGCGAGCAGGATGCCGAAGGCCTCGGGCGACTCGATGCCGTGCTCCTTGCCGAAGGCGTACACCGTGTTCTTGGTGGTGTCCGTCGGCAGGCAGTTGGCGTTGTCGCCGGTCAGGTGGACGTCGCGGAACTCGCCGCGGAGCGCCACCGACACGTTCAGGTCGCGGATCTCGGCCCAGGAGCCGTCGCTGCCCTTGCGGGTGACCTTGACGATGCGGTTCTCGGCCTTGCCGTACTGGTTCTGGCCCAGGATGTGCTTGCTCATGGGTGTCTTCCTTCGGGTACACGGAGTCCGACTGACTGGATCCCGTACGCCCGGCGTCCAGCGGAAGGCCCGCTCCCCGCCGTTCGGTCACGGAGGACCGCCCCGAGACTGACGTGCATCCCGGTCCGTAGGTGCTCTGTCGGATTTCAGCACGTTCACGCGTTGTTCGTAATGGCGCGGAACGTCCAAGACAGGCACCCACGGATTGGGCGACCGTACATTCGCGCAGGTCAGGCCATGTGCGCATCGGCGACGGAGAGGGCCTCGTCGAGGATCTCCAGGCCCGCCGCGACGTCGTCGGCCGAGATGTTGCAGGGCGGCGCGATGTGGATGCGGTTGCCCGCGATCAGCGGCCAGAGCCCGCCCTTCTTGCAGGCGGCCCCGAAGGCGGCCATCGGCGCGTTGTCCGCTCCGGCGGCGTTGTACGGGACGAGCGGCTCGCGCGTCTCCCGGTCCCGTACGAGCTCCAGCGCCCAGAAGGTGCCGAGCCCGCGGACCTCGCCGATCGAGGGGTGCCGCTCGGCGAGCGCGCGCAGGCCCGGGCCGAGGAGCTCGGAGCCGGTGCGGGCGGACTGTTCGACGATGCCCTCCTCGGCCATGACGTTGATCGTGGCGACGGCCGCGGCGCAGGCCAGCACGTGCCCGGAGTACGTCAGTCCGCCCGGGTAGGGGCGGGTGGCGAAGGTCGCGGCGACGGCGGGCGAGATGGCCACGCCGCCGAGGGGCACGTAGCCGCTGTTGACGCCCTTGGCGAAGCAGAGCAGGTCGGGGACGACGCCCCAGTGGTCGGCGGCGAACCAGGCACCGGTGCGGCCGAAGCCGACCATGACCTCGTCCAGGACGAGCAGGATGCCGTAGCGGTCGCAGAGGGCGCGCACGCCGGTCAGGTAGCCCTCGGGGTGGACGAGGACGCCGGGGGCGCCGCCGACGGTCTCCAGGACGATCGCGGCGATGGACTGCGGGCCCTCGAAGACGATCGTGTCCTCCAGGTGGCGCAGGGCGCGCTCGCACTCCTCGGCCTCGTTCGCCGCGTAGAAGGGCGAGCGGTAGGCGAAGGGCCCCCAGAAGTGCACGACGCCGGCGGTCGCGGTGTCGTTGCCGAAGCGGCGGGCGTCGCCGGTCAGGTTGATCGCGGTCGAGGTGGCGCCGTGGTACGAGCGGTACGCGGACATCACCTTGGGCCGGCCGGTGTGCAGCCGGGCCATGCGGACGGCGTTCTCGACGGCCTCGGCGCCGCCGTTGGTGAAGAAGATCTTGTCGAGCTCGCCCGGGGTGCGCTCGGCGATCAGCCGGGCCGCCTCGGAGCGCACGTCCACGGCGAAGCCGGGCGCGACGGTACACAGCTTGGCCGCCTGCTCCTGGATGGCCGCGGTGACCTTGGGGTGCTGGTAGCCGATGTTGGTGTAGACGAGGGCGCTGGAGAAGTCCAGGTAGCGGCTCCCGTCGTAGCCCCAGAAGTACGACCCCTCGGCCCCGGCCACGGCGAGCGGGTCGATGAGTTCCTGCGCCGACCAGGAGTGGAAAACGTGCTTCCGGTCGGCGTCCTTCACGGCGGCGAGGGCATCGGCTTCTGTGTTCATAAAACGAGGGTAGTCGTCCAGGATGTGGACACGGCGCGGTGTTCACACTGCGGACGGCCCGGGGTCCCGTCCGGATTCAAACGATGTGGCGGCCGCCGTCGACGGTCAGGACGTCTCCCGTCGTGTACGCGGCGTCGACCAGGTAGAGGGCGGCCTCCGCGACGTCCTCGGGGGTGCCGACGCGGCGCAGCGGCGTGTTCTCGGTGATCCATGCGCGCGAGCTCTCCCAGACCTGCTCGGCGTCCTCGTACCAGGGGGTGTCGATGAGGCCGGGCGCCACGGCGTTGACGCGGATGGCGGGGCCGAGCCGGGAGGCGAGCAGCCGCGTCATGTGGTTGACCGCGGCCTTGCTGACGGCGTACGGGACGGAGCTTCCGAGCGCGCGGGTGGCGGAGACGGAGGAGATGTTGACGATCGAGGCCGACTCGGACTTCCGCAGGTGCGGGACGGCGGCGGTGATCATCTGCCAGGCGCCGATGACGTTGACGTCGAAGATCTCACGCCAGGCTTCGGCGTCCGCGGCCTCCAGGTCGTCCAGCGGGATGAAGCGCGTGACGCCCGCGTTGTTGACCAGGATGTCCAGCCGGCCGTGGACGTCGGCGGCGCTCTGCACGATCCGCCGCGCGTCCGCCGCGTCGGCCACGTCGCCCTGTACGTAGGCCGCCCCGGGCAGCTCGGCGGCCAGTGCCCGTCCGGCGCTCTCGCTGCGGGCCGAGTTGACGACGACGCGGATGCCTTCGGCGCTCAGCCGGCGGGCGATGGCGGCGCCGATTCCGGACGAGGAACCGGTGATCAGGGCGACGCGGCTCTCGGCCATGGGTCTTCCTCCTCTTGATCGGGTCGGGTGGACGCGATCGTAACTTGTCGCATCGCGGAATTTCGTTTCCGAGATGTGAAAGTTCGAGGGTGGGTGTCAGGGGGGCGTCATGGGCGAACCGCGGGTCGACGTCCTGGAGCTGAACGTGGCCCTGAAGGACCTCGCCGCCCGGAGGTAGCACCACGGCCGCAGCGGCTGTCAGCGATCTGTCAGCGCTCTCTCCGGGGGATGTCAGGACCCCCGGAGACGGTGACGTCGTCAAGAGGGAGCGACGACGAAACGAGCGGACACCATGATTGAGACGACCACCCGGCCGGCGGCCATCGAGGCCACCGGGCTCCGCAAGTCCTACCGGGACAAGTCCGGGACCAAGACCGTCCTCGACGGCATCGACCTGCACGTCCCGGCGGGCACCGTCTTCTCGCTGCTCGGCCCGAACGGCGCCGGGAAGACCACCACCGTGCAGATCCTTTCCACGCTGGTCGCTGCGGACACCGGCCGGGTGCGGATCGCCGGACACGACCCGGCCGCCGCGCCGGACGCCGTCCGCTCCGCCATCGGCGTCACCGGCCAGTTCTCGGCGGTGGACAAGCTGCTCACCGCCGAGGAGAACCTCCTGCTGATGGCGGACCTGCACCACATGGGCGCCGCGCGGGGCCGCCGCCGCGCCGCCGAGCTGCTGGAGGCCTTCGACCTCGCCGACGTGGCCCGCAAGGTGGCCGTGACCTTCTCCGGCGGCATGCTGCGCCGCCTCGACCTGGCGATGACCCTGGTGGGCGGCCCGCGGATCATCTTCCTCGACGAGCCCACCACCGGCCTCGACCCCCGCAGCCGCCGCGCCATGTGGCAGATCATCCGCGGTCTCGTCGCCGACGGGGTGACGATCTTCCTCACCACCCAGTACCTGGAGGAGGCCGACCGGCTCGCCGACCGCATCGCGGTCCTGGACGGCGGCCGACTCGTCGCCGAGGGCACCCCGCACGAGCTGAAGCGGCTGGTCCCGGGCGGGCACATCCGCCTGGAGTTCACGAACACCATCGACTTCGAAAGCGCCGCCCGCAGCCTCGGCGACGTCTCCCGAGACGAGGACGAACTGGTCCTGCGCGTCCCGAGCGACGGCGGCGTGGGCTCGCTGCGCTCCCTGCTCGACCGGCTCGACGCCCAGCGGATCGAGGTGGGCGGACTCACCGTGCACACCCCCGACCTCGACGACGTGTTCCTCGCGCTCACCGGTCAGCAGCCGCCCGCCACCGCCGTCCCGACCCAACAGAAGGAGTCCGTGCGATGAGCACCCTCACCCCCGCCCGCACCACCGCCGTCTCCGCCGGGCCCGCTCACCCCGCCGCCCCCGCCCGGCGGCACGCCTTCCGCGACAGCGCCACCATGCTGCGTCGCCAGCTCGGGCACGCGCTGCGCTACCCCGGACTCTCCCTGGGCACCATCGCCGTGCCGGTCGTCTTCCTGCTGCTCTTCGTCTACGTACTCGGCCGCCCCCTCGCCAGGGGCATCGGCACCGGCACCGACTACATCAACTACCTGGCCCCGGGCATCCTGTTGATGACCGTGACCGCCGCCTCGACGGCCACGGCGGTGTCCGTCTGCACCGACCTCACCGAGGGCATCGTCGCCCGCTTCCGGACCATGGCGATCTCCCGCCCCTCGATCCTCGTCGGTCACGTCATCGGCAGCTTCATCCAGACCATGGTGAGCGTCGGCATCGTCATCGGCCTCGCCCTGCTGATGGGCTTCCGCCCTCAGGCCGGCCTCGCCGGCTGGGCCGGGGCCCTCGGCCTGATCGCCCTGCTCACCTTCGCGGTGACCTGGCTTGCCGTCGCCCTCGGCACGCTCAGCAAGAACCCCGAGGGCGCCAGCAACATCGTGATGCCGCTGGCCCTGCTCCCCTTCATCGGCAGCACCTTCGTCCCCACCGACTCGATGCCCTCCGTGGTCCGCGTCTTCGCCGAGTACCAGCCCTTCACCCCGGTCATCGAGACCATCCGGGGCCTGCTGATGGGCACCCCGGCCACCGGCGACGCCATCGCCGCCGTCGCCTGGTGCCTCGGGATCAGCGCGGCCGCCTACCTCTGGGCGATCCGCCTCTTCAACCGTCGAGCGTGACCCGCGCCAACTCCCGTACGGCCTCCGGGCCGTCGGTGGAATCCCGCGCCGCCTCGGTGACGTACCGCGCCCACTGCGCGTACTCCTCACCGAGCGCGGAGCGCGCCGCGTCCTCCACCCGCTCCGCGTCCACCCGCGAGTGGTCCGGGCCGCCGCGCACCGCCACCGCGGCCGCCAGCAGCCGGACGGCCTCCCGCGGCCGGTCCGAGCGCACCGCCTGGTCCGCGATGCCGACGAGCACCTGGGCGGTGGTGGGCGCGTGCAGGGAGGCCAGGGCCAGTTCGAGCGCCTCGGCCCGGTGGGTCCGGGCGCCGGCCAAGTCGCCGTCCGCGGCGTCCAGATAGCCGAAGGTGTCGAGCAGCATCGCCCGGAACACCGGGTGCACGGCGACCCCCCGCATCCCCTCCCGGGCCAGCGCCAGATCGGCCCGGGCCCGCTCCGGCTCCCCGTTCCAGCGCGCCAGGTCCGCCCGGCCCTGCGCCGTCATCGCGAGGGCCTCCGGCCAGCCCGCCGCCCCGGCGTCCCGCTCGGCCAGCTCCATCGCCGCCGCGCACCCCTCGTGGTCCCCGGCCAGCCAGTACAGCTGGGCCTGCCGGACCCGCGCGATCAGCCGGTCCTCGACGACGCCCATCTCCCCGATCACCGCGACGGCCTCCTCGTAGTGGCCGAGGGCGGCCCGGAAGTCCCCGCGCCGGGCCACCAGATCGGCCAGCACCGCCAGCGCGAACGAGATCCCCCAGCGCTCCCCGATCCCGCGGAAGGCGGCCAGCGCCGCCTCGATCGCGGCCTCCGCCTCGGCGGGCGGCCCGCCCGCCCCGAGCAGGCTCCGGGCACCGCCGAGCAGGCCCTGGGCCCGTACCCAGGGGTCCTCGTCGCCCAGCATTCGGTCCCAGGCCCCGGCCGGGGCCGTCTCGCCCCGGGCGGCGCTGCGCAGCATCCGGTCCATCGGCCCCAGGAAACGGACCACGGGATGCCGGCTGCCCGTCCGCGCCGCGAGCAGCACCCCCTCGTTCAGCAGCTCCGCGGTCTGCCGTTCGTCGCCGAGACCGGCCGAGGCGAACAGCACCGCGAGCGCACAGGCCACGGCCCGTGGTTCATCCTCCTGCGACCCATCCGGCGTGGGCAACGCCAGGGCCCGAGCGGCCAGTTCGGCGCCGTCCGCCTTGTGCCCGGCGAGCCACCAGTACCAGCCGGCCGCCGCCACCAGTCGTACGGCGGCCCGGGCGTCCCCCGCCGCGATCGCCCCGCGCAGCGCCGCGTTCAGGTTGTCGTGCTCCGCGCCGAGCCGCCCGAGCCACTCCAGCTGCTCCGCCCGGCGCAGGTACGGGTCGGCGGTCAGGGCGAGCTCGGTGAAGTACGCGGCGTGCGCCCGGCGGATCCGCTCGCGCTCCCCGGCCTCGTCGAGCCGCTCCAGTCCGTACGCCCTGATCGTCTCCAGCATCCGGTAGCGGCCGTCGTCCGCCGTGACGAGCAGGGACTTGTCGGCCAGCGAGGTGAGCAGGTCGAGCACCTCGTACGCCTCGACCGGGCCGAACGCGCACACCCCCTCGGCCGCCTCCACCGTGGCCCCGCCGGGGAAGGCGGCGAGCCGGCGCAGCAGGGCCCGTTCCGCCTCGGCGAGCAGCTCCCAGCTCCAGTCGACGACCGCCCGCAGGGTCTGGTGTTGGCGCGGGGCGGTCCTGGCCCCGCCGGTCAGCACCCGGAAGCGGTCGTCGAGGCGGGAGGCGAGCTGGTCGGGGCTCATCGTGCGCAGCCGGGCCGCCGCGAGCTCGATGGCCAGCGGCATGCCGTCCAGTGCCCGGCAGATTCGGGTCACCGCGGAGGCGGTCTCCTCGCTGACCGCGAATCCGGTACGGGCCGCCGCCGCCCGGTCGTTCAGCAGCCGGACGGCCGCGTACGACATGGCCTTCGCCGGGTCCGCGTCCCGCGGGGGCAGCTCCAGCGGGCGGACCGGCCACAGCGCCTCGCCGGTGAGGCCGAGCGGCTCCCGGCTGGTCGCGAGCACGCGCAGCCCGGGGCATTCGCCGAGCAGCCGGTCGACGGTGGCCGCGGCCGCCCCGATGAGGTGCTCGCAGTTGTCGAGCAGGAGCAGGGCGCTCCGGGTGCGCAGGGCGGCGGTGAGCCGGTCCAGCGGTTCCCCCGCCGCGGGCGCGTGTTCCCGTAGGCCGAGGGCGTTCAGGACGGCCAGGGGTACGTCGTCGTCCGCGCCCAGCGGCGCCAGCTCCACCAGCCACACGCCGTCGGGGTGGCGGCCCTGCAGCGGGCGCGCGGCCTGGACGGCGAGCCGGGTCTTGCCGGCTCCGCCGGGCCCGGTGAGCGTGGTGAGCCGGAACCGGCCGAGCAGGTCGTCCACGCGGGCGAGGTCCTCGTCCCGGCCGACGAAACTGGCCAGCGGAGCCCGCAGGTTGGTCGGCGGCGGCGCGTCCGGCGCCCGCTGCGGCTCCGGCGCCGTCGGCCCGGCGGGGGCCGCGGCCACCCCGGGCACCTCCCCGCGCAGGACGGCGGTGTGCAGCGCGGACAGCTCCGGCGACGGGTCGGCCCCGAGCTCCTCGGCGAGCGCCTCTCGGGCCCGCCCGTACGCGGTGAGCGCCTCGGCGGGCCGCCCTGCGGCCACGAAGGCCCGCATCAGCGCCCCGACGAGCCCTTCCCGCAGGGGGTGTTCGGCGACCAGCGAGGTCAGCTCACCGGTCAGCTCCCGGCCGCGGCCCACCCGCAGATCGGCCTCGATCCGGTCCTCCAGGACGGCCATCCGCAGCTCGGACAGCCGGGTGACCGGCGCACGGAAGAAATCGGAGCCCGCCACGTCCGCCAGCGCCGGGCCGCGCCACAGCCCGAGGGCCTCCCGCAGCAGCCCGGCGGCGGTGTGCGGGTCCCGGGACAGCGCGGTGCGCCCGGCCGCGGCGAGCTTCTCGAAGCGGACCACGTCCACCGCCTCGGGCTCGACCAGCAGCCGGTAGCCCGCCGGATGCGACTCGACCGCCGACCCGGGCCCGGGCAGTGCCCGCCGCAGCCGTGACGCGAGCGCCTGGAGGGCGTTCGCCGCGCCCATCGGGGGATCGTTCTCCCAGATCCCGTCGATGAGCAGCTCGGAGGCCACCACCCGCCCCGGTTCGAGGGCGAGCAGGATCAACAGGGCCCGCAGCCGAGCCCCTCCGACTCCGACGCCGCCCCCGTCATCGCCCCGTACTTCCAGGGGCCCCAGCATCGAGATCCGCATGCGGTCATTCTGCGGGGTCGGTGCGGCCGGTCGCGATCAATGATCGGAATAGCTGAAGTCCCCCACGGTCCAGGCGTCGACGTCGGCCACGGCGATCCGGTACATCCCGCCGGTCTCCGGGATGCCCAGGGTGCCCTGGAGGATGCGGGCCACGTGGAAGTGCAGATGGGAGGGCGGGGAGCCGGTGCGGTCGGCTTCGCCCGGGGCGCTGAAGATCTCGGAGAACGGGCCCAGCTGGTCGGAGTCCCGCAGGACTTCGGCGACGCGTTGGCGCCAGACGCGTTCCGGTGCGAGCCGGCCGGTGATGACGGCGCCGTGGACCACGACGGTGAGGGACATCTGATTGGTTTGCTCCGACTCGACCATGGCGGCGAGATCGATGAGCAGCTCATCAGGAATCGACATGGCCAGGCACTCTAGCGGGATTCGCGAGAGCCGGCAGCACAAACGGGCCGGGGCCCGCACCGAAATGGTGCGGGCCCCGGCCGTCGTGCGCTTCGTTCAGGCGTCAGGCGGGAACGATGTTCTCGGCCTGCGGACCCTTCTGGCCCTGCGTGACGTCGAAGGTGACCTTCTGGCCTTCCTGAAGCTCACGGAAGCCGGAAGCGGCGATGTTCGAGTAGTGGGCGAACACGTCGGCGCCGCCACCCTCCTGCTCGATGAAGCCGAAGCCCTTTTCCGCGTTGAACCACTTCACGGTGCCAGATGCCATATGAATTCTCCTTCGACGCAGTGCGTCGAACAGCGCTGCGTTGAATAAAAGGTAAGTATTTTCGCGGCCGCGATTACGGCTGTCTGCACACTAGCACGGAGCGGGTGGCCTGCACGGAAAATCAGGAGTCGAGAAATTTCGCACCCGTGGTAATTAAAATCCGCGTGTGAAAGTCCGATGAACTGGGCCGTCGGTGGTAAACGGGTTCCGCGCCCGCTCGTGCCTGCCACCGCATCGCCGCCGCCCGCCGCCCGCCGCTCGGCCGCGCCGCCGCCGCGGCCGACGACGCCGAAGCAAGTGGAGACCCTCGCCGGAGCGCCGTGACGTAGGTCACGGGGAATGTCAAGGCCGGTCCGCGCCCTCTTCCCTCCCGAGACGTCGTCAAGGAGGGATCCATGAAGACCACTTCCCGGACCGGAACGGTCAAGCGGCTGTGCGGGGCCGTCGTGACCGCGCTGCTGTTCGCCGCGAGCGCGCCGCCCGCCTCCGCGGCCCCCGCGCCGCGGGCCCCCGTACGCGAGGCTTACGTCTCCCTGGGGGGTGCCGACGCCCCCGGCCCGGCAGCCGAGGACCGCATCCGGGTGCTGAAGGTGGGCCCGCCCCGGGCCCGGCAGGTCCTGGTCCTGGAACCGGGGCAGTTCGCCGCCGCCGGTAGTCTCGCCCCCGTGGCCCGGGAGTTGGCGGCCCGGCTGCCCGACACCGAGGTGTGGGCCGTCGACCGCCGGGCACAGAACCTCGCCGACCTCGACGGCTTCCACCGCCCGCCGGATGCCGCCGCCGACCACTACCTCGGCGGGCACTACCGCTCGCGGACCCCGCAGAGCGTCCCGTACGTCGGCGAGTGGGGCCTCGCCCTCGAACTGGCCGACCTGCGCCGGGTCGTGCTGGCGGCCCGGGACGGCGGCCGCCGACAGGTGGTGCTCGGCGGCCACTCCTGGGGCGGGACCATCGCCCTCGCCTACGCCGGCTGGGACTTCGACGGCCGCCCCGGCCACCGCGACCTGTCCGGCCTCGTACTGATCGACGCGGGGGTGCACGACGCGTTCGCGGGGGAGGGCATCACCTACCGGCTGACCGCGGAGCAGGCCGACGCCTGGCGGGCGAGGATCGAAGGCGGCGAGGTCTTCGACGAGGCGCTGAACATGGGCCGCACGGAGACCTACGCGATCCTCATGCAGCTCGCGGGCGGCTACGCGACGGCCGCCCCCGACCGGCCCTCGACGCTCGCCGCGCACCTGCCCGCCTGGCTGCGCCCGCCCGCCGAGCCCCCGGTGACCAACGCGGGCCTGGTCGAGTGGTTGTACGCCACCCATCCGATGGTTCCGGACATCAGCATCAACCCGGAGTTCACCCCGCCCGCCGCCCTGGCCCGCGCCCTGGCCGGCCCCGAACCCGCCCTCTACCAGTGGTACTGGCCCAGCCGGCTCACCCTGGACCTCCAGGCGGCCGACCCCTTCGACGACACGGCCGTCGCCCGCGGACTGGGCCTGCGGCTGCGGCACACGCGCGGAATCGACGTACCGCTGTACTCCTTCCAGACCGGCCTGACGCACGGCACGGTCAACACGGCCGCGCGCTGGGTGGTGGGGCAGTCGCGGATCGCCTCGGCGACGTACGCCGAGAATGAGGCCATGACGCACCTGGACCCGCTGTTCGCGTCACCGGGCCGCAACACGTTCGTGGACACGGTCGTCCCGTTCCTGACGAGACTCGGCCACCGGTGACCACGACCGCCGACCTCGACGTGGTGGCCGCGCTCGTCCGGTCCGCCCAGCGCGGCGACCGGATGGCCGCCTCGGACCTGCTGGACCTGCTGACCCCCTACATAGGCCGGCTCTGCGGCCCGATCGCCCTCCAGGACGGCCCGGACGCCACCCAGGAGGCGCTGATCGTGATCTTCCGCAACCTCGGCCAACTCCGGGAGCCCGGAGCCCTGTTCGGCTGGGCGCGGGTGATCGCCGTACGGGAGGCCGTCCGCATCGCCCGCAAGGCGGCCCGGGCCGTCCCGGACCCGCTCGACGACGTCCCCGCGCGGGACGATCCGCAGCTCGCCGCCGACGTGCGCGACGTACTGGAGCGGCTTTCGCCGGCGCACCGGGCCGTGCTGGTCCTGCGCGACCTCGAAGGGCTGGACGAGCGCTCCGTCAGCGCGCTCCTCGGCGTACCCGAACCCACCGTGCGGACCCGGCTGTTCCGGGCCCGCCGCAACTTCCGGAAGGCGTGGGGACGTTGATGGACTCCTGGCCGGTCGCCGAACTCGACCCCGTCCGCAGGCTCCGCGTGATCGCCCGCACCACACCCGGCACGGGATACGCCGAGCACCTGATCGACGCCCCCTTCGACCGGGTGTGGGATCTCGCCTCCGACCTGGAGCGGCAGCTGCCCATGCTGATCACCGACATCCGCTCCTTCACCGTGACCGCGGCCGACGGCGACCGCCTCGAAGCCCGGGCCCGCAGCCCGCTCGGCATGCGGGCGCGCTTCGACGTCGTCCTGCGGCCGGGCTGGTGCCTGATGCAGAGCCGCTTCGTGCTCGGCGGGATGGCCGCCGTACCGGAGGCGCAGGGGACCCGGTTCGCCTTCATGGGCGGCCTGCGCCTGCCGGGCATCGGCCTCGTCGACGGGGCGCTGCGCCCCCTGCTGACCCCGCTGGGCACGCGGGCCCTGCGCCGCTTCACGGACCAGCTGTAGCCCACCCGAACGGGCTAGTGCTGTGACCGGAAAGGTTCACCGGGCCACAGCACTAGGCGTTGATCCGGACGAGCGCGAGGGTGATGTTGTCGGGGCCGCCGGCCTCGATGGCGGCCTTCCACAGCTCGAAGGCGGCCTTGCCGTCGTCGTGGACCCGGAGCAGTCCGTCGATCTCCTCGTCGGGCAGCGGGTCGGTCAGTCCGTCGCTGCACAGCAGGTAGCGGTCGTCCCCGGACAGCGGGAAGACCGCCATGTGGGGGGTCACGGAGTGGTACCCGCGGCTGCCGCCGAGCACCTGGGTGACGAGCGAGGTGGTGCGCCGTCCGGGCTCCGGCGGCGGGCTGTCGTCCACGCTGACCCGGCGCAGCCCGCCCTTGTCCGCGTGGTACACCCGGCTGTCTCCGACGTTGAAGGACAGCAGGGACTCCCCGAGGACGAGCGCGCCCGCCACGGTGGTGCCCATGGCGGTCAGCTCCGGCCGGCCGTCGGCGGCCGAGTACACCATGCCGTTGCACAGCTTCAGGGCGTCACCGACGCTCTCCTCGTCCTCCAGGGAGGGGCCGAGCGAGGCCAGCTGGCGTACGACGAGCGCACTGGCCACCTCCCCGGCCGGCTGCCCGCCGAGCCCGTCGGCGACCGCGACGACCAGCGGGCGGCCGAGCGGGAACAGGAAGGTCTGGGGGCTCTCGGTCACGGTCCCGCACAACGTCCAGGGCCCGATGACCAGGCTGTCCTCGTTGTGATCGCGCACCAGCCCGGTGTGGCTCAGGGCGGTCACGGCTACGTACGACACCACGGCGTCCCGCCTCTCCTCCGCGGGTCCTCCACGGGTCCTCCGCGGAAGCCTTTCCCCGCTCCCCATTGTCCGCTCGGCATGCGCCGGGCGGCCCGTCGGAGCACCCTTGGTCGTGGAGCCGCCCGTCCCAGCCGGGCGGCCCGGCCAGGAAGGACGCGGAGATGTTCGCGAGGCTCAGCACCTACCAGGGATCTCCGCTTCCGCCGGAGGGGGATCTGGCGGCGAATTCGGAGGCGATCGTCGAGCAGATCCGGGACGCTCCCGGCTTCCGGGGCGCCTACTACCTCGTCGACCGGGCCTCGGGGAAGGCCAAGTCGCTGACCCTGTGGGAGGACGAGGAGACCATGCTGGCGAGCGAGGACCGCGCCGCCGCGATCCGGGCGGAATCCGCCCGGCGCGAGGGGCAGCGGATCATCACGGTCGAACGCTTCGAGGTCGGCTTCAGCTACCTCCAGCCCTGAACGCGCCGGGGCCACATGGAGCACACCGCGCCCGGCCCGCCTCGCCCGAGGCGACCCCGCATGGTGGGCTGGGGCGAGGCGGGGGACGTCCGGTAAGACGACCGACCTCCTCCCGGGGGCCCGAGCATGCTTACGACCATCACCGTCGCGGCGGTCGCCGTCGCGCTCGCCGTCGGGCTGATCGCCAACCGGTACCGGCGCCGACGACCGCCGAAGGACGGCGAGGAGTCGTCCGTCAGCGACCTGATCAGCCCCCTGGAGACGCTGGCCGTCCTCCTCGTGGCCTTCGTCCTCGTCGTGGCCGCGGAGTCGTACGGAGCCGCCAGCCAGGCCGCGGGGGCCGAGGCCCACCGGGTCGACCAGCTCTACGAGGTCGCCGACTACGCCCCGGAGCCCCAACGGGAACTGATCCACGCCGACGCCGTCTGCTACGCGCGCGCCATCCTCACGTACGAATGGCCGCAGATGGACAGCAACGGCCGGAAGGCCCCCGAGGCCTCCGTCTGGTCCTCGGACTTCCGCCGCCACTTCAAGGAGCTGGCCCACAAGGGCGCCAACACCTTCGAGCTGCTGGTCGACGCGGACGACCAACGTTCCGTGGCCCGCCAGGCCCGGCTGTCCGAGGCCACTCCGGCGATCCCGCCCATCGTCTACTGGTTCATGGTCATCGCGCTCGCCGCGACCATCGGGGCCTTCGCCTTCGGTCTGCCCCTCAAGCGCGGCTCCTCGCACATCGTGCTGCTGAGCGTCCTGGCCGTGCTCTTCACCGGCTCCCTGCTCCTCATCGCGGACATCGACAGGCCGTTCTCCGGGCAGATCCGCATCTCCAGCGAGGCCATGGCGGACACGGTCGGCGACATCGGCGAGGACTTCGCCGCGGACCACCCGGGCCGCCCCCTGCCGTGCGACGCCCGGGGCACCCGTACGGAGTCCTGAGCGGCCGGGCCGGCCCTCACGCCTTCGCGACGGCCTGCAGCGGGCCCGTCGCGGAGGCCGAACGGGCGGGGACGACGGCCGCTGCCGCGCCGACCGCGAGGGAGGACAGGCAGACGAGCAGCAGGGTCCCCCCAGGGGACAACGAGCGCGTACTTCCCAAAGGCAGAGCCACCACCGCTGCGGCGGTGCCGTCAGGTGGGGCTGACCGCCGGGCCGAGGCCCGCACGCGGGCTACGCGTCGACCTCGGCGGGGTCGAGGGAGTCGACGTCTTCCATGAAGCCCAGCATCCGGGCGTTGACCACGTCGGGGTGGTCGATCTGCGGGCCGTGGCCGGTCGCGGCGATGATCTCGGCGCGAGCTCCGGGGATCAGGCGCGGCACCCGCTCCAGCTGCCGCTTCGGGTGTACGAGCAGGCTGCGCTTGCCCATGACGAGGTAGAGCGGGGTCCGGATGGAGCGCAGCGCGTCCTCCGCCAGCGGCAGCGGCGCCGGCCGGCGGATCCGAAAGGCCCGGGCGCCCAGCTGGACCCATTTCCGCAGTTCGGGGACGGCGATGACCGGCTGCTCCAGCCAGGAGGCGAGGCGCGGGCGGAGCGCCTTGGGGGCGAAGCTGGCGAAGAGGCTGACGAAGACCCAGGCGAAGAAGCGCAGGCCCACCTTCTCCAGGCCGCCGGGGTCGAGGGCGGTGACGGAGGCGAGCCGTCCGGGCCGGCGGTGGGCCATGTTGAGCACCAGCCAGCCGCCGTACGAGGAGCCGACCAGGTGGACCCGGTCGAGGCCGAGGGCGTCGAGCGCCTCGTCGAGCCACTGGGCGGCGCGCTCGGGCTGCCACATGGGTTCGCGGTGGACGCTGCGGCCGGCGTCGCCGGGGGTGTCGAGCGCGTAGACGGGCCGTTCGGCGCTGAGGGCCGGGGTGTTGGGGTACCACATCGCCGAGGAGTAGCCGGCGCCGTGGATCAGGACGACGGGGGTGCGGTCCTCGGCGGCCGGGTCGCCGGGTCCGTACCGGTAGACGTGCGTGGTGCCGAAGCTGGTCTCGACGTCCGTCTCGGAGCGGACGGGCGCCCCCATCGCGTAGAGCACGTCGCCGGCGGCGAAGTAGCGGTCGCGCAGTTCGTCGTTCACGTAGCGGCCGACGTCGCGGCGCACACGGGTCGTGTTCTCGGGCACGGGCACCTCCGGGAAGATCCGTTCTTCGTGATACGACCGTACCATGATGTTGGTACGGCGGTACCATGAAAAGGGGCCGGGGAGTCCGGACCGCTGATGAACCCCACCACCGACGGGCGGAGAGACCGGCACATGCCAAAGCGCGTGGACCACGAGGAACGGCGCGCCCAGATCGCCGAGGCGCTCATCCAGGTCGCGGGGCGGCGGGGACTGCACGCCGTCGGCATGCGCGACGTGGCCGCGGAGGCCGGCGTATCCCTCCGGCTCGTGCAGTACTACTTCGAGACCAAGGAGAAGCTGCTCTTCTACGGGCTCCAGCACCTCACCGCCCGGTTCACGGCCCGGGTGGGCGCCCGCCTGGCCGCCGCAGGTCCGGAGCCGGGCCCGCGCGCGACCATCGAGGCGCTTCTGCTGGCCTCCCTCCCGATCGATGAGGAGAGCCGTACCTTCCACCTCCTCTACAGCTCCTACTCGATCCTGTCCGTGACCGACGAGGCGCTGGCAGCCCAGCCGTTCATCGACAACCCCGACGCCGCCGAGAACGCCCTGACCGGCCTCCTCGAAAAGGCGCAGGCGTCAGGCCTGGCGGACCCCGGCATCGCCGCGCGCACGGAGGCGATCAGCCTGCTCGCGATGACGGCGACCATGGGCACCAGCATCCTCGTGGGCCAGCGGACCCCGGAGTCGGCCATCGCGGTGCTCCACCACCACCTGGACCGGATCTTCGCGACCGCCCGGAAGCCTGCTGCCAAGAACGGATGACGGAATCGATCCCGAAGGCCGGCGCCCCACCTCACATTTCGCGGGCCTGCGTCGTCGGACTGTCGAGACACCGAAGATCCGCCGCCGGAGCGGCAGAAGAGGGGACCACACCATGGCCGTACAGACGACGACAGCACCGGGCAGAACCACGTTCGTGCAGGTCGCCATCGCCTTGCAGACCTTGACCCTCTTCTTCCAGGCGGTCACCGCCGGACTGCTGCTGTCCACGTCCTACGGCGAGGTGCTGCACGCCGTCGGAGCACGCGTGATGTACGGCGCGTCGATGCTGTACGTGCTCGCCGCCGTCCTGGCCTGGCGGCCGGGTGGCGGCTCGCCGCGCCCCATCCTGTACTCGTCCGGCTTCCTCGTGCTCGCCTCGGTGCAGGTGATCCTCGGCATCGCGCACATGCCGACGCTCCATGTCCCCCTGGGCGTCCTGATGTTCGGACTGAGCGTGCTGGCACTGGGCCACGCCCTGGCCGGCGCTCTCGGCGTCACCCCGCTACGACGCACCCCCTGACGACGCCTGCCGGGCGTCGAGGCCCCGACCGGCTGCCGTCCCCCTGAGGGCGAGGACGATGAGCAGGACGAACGCGGCGAGAGCCGTGAGCGTGCGCAGGACGTTGCAGAGTTCCCAGCGCCGCAGGATCTCCGCGGCCGGGGCACGCCCCTGAGGCCCGGTCAGGTCTGTCCGTTCTCGGTCCACGGGCGGAGCTTCTCCGGGTTGCGGACGGCCCAGATGCGGGTGATGCGGCCGCCGGTGAGGCTGAACGCCGCCACGGTCACGGTGACGCCGGCGTGCTGGGCGACCAGGCCGGGCCGGCCGTTGACCGTCCGCTCCACGAGCGTCAGCCCAGGGGCCTTGTCGGCGATGTGGATCAGGTACTGGGCGATGTGCTCGCTGCCTTCGACCGGGCGCAGGACGGTGCCGACCAGGCCGCCGCCGTCGGCGGTCAGCGTGGCGTTGGGGTCGAGGAGGCCGATGAGCGCCTTGATGTCCTTGGCCTCCCACGCCTCCTTGAAGTCCCGTACCAGGCCGGCCTGCCCGGCCGTCGCGGCCGCCGGTTCGTGCGCGGAGTCAATACGTCGGCGGGCCGAGCAGGCCAGTTGCCGGCAGGCCGCGGGCGTGCGGCCGACGATCTCGGCGACTTCGGCGAAGGGGTAGCGGAAGACGTCGTGGAGGATGAACGCCACGCGTTCGGCCGGCGTCATCGACTCCAGGACGACGAGGAAGGCCATGTTCACCGACTCGTCCAGGGTGATCCGGTCGGCGGGGTCGGCCGGTTCGGCGCCGCCGCCCGCCCGTGCGCTGATCCACTCCGTGCGGTCCGGCAGCGGATCGGGTATCCATGCGCCGACGTAGCGCTCGCGCCGGACTCGCGCGGAGCCGAGCATGTCCAGGCAGATGCGGCCGGCCACCGTCGTCAGCCAGGCGCCGGGTGACTTGATGGTCTCCTGCTGTTGCCGAGACATCGCGTACCAGCGGGTGTAGGTCTCCTGCACGGCGTCCTCGGCCTCGGCCAGCGAACCGAGCAGCCGGTAGGCGAGATTGATCAGCCGGCGTCGCTCGTCGACGATCACGCTCAAGCCCGGCTCGCACCGGTCGTGCCCTACCTCTGACGGGGTGCTCATGGTCGCGACCGCTCCCTGGTTCTTCTCGTCCGATTCGGCTCTCGGCACTTCGACGAAACACCGAACCGGATTGTGAGTTCTGCGCTTCACCTTCCTCGCGCGCGCAGAAGGGCCCAGGTCGGTGACCTGGGCCCTTCTTGTCCGAGCGGGCCGCGACTCGGCCGTGGCGGCTTCAGGCCGCTGCCCCCGCCCGTGCGCCGCTCCGGGTCTCCTGCCGTACGACGCGCCGGCGCCGGGTCGGCATGCCAAGGGTCGGATTGGCGACGCTCCAGGCCGCGCCCTTGCAGATCAGTTCCTTGTAGCGGGCGGCCATGCGGCCCGTCAGGGCGCGGTCGACCGCTCGGTCGTCGGCGGTGACGAACTGGATCAGGCCCTCCTTGCGGCCGAGGGAGATGCACTGCTGCGCGTAGGCGATCGCGACGTGGGGGACTTCGGTGTCGGTGAGACGGGCGGCGATGGCGTCGGCGGCCTGCCAGGCCATGGGGACGCCCGAGGCGCAGGACATGCGCAGGGGCTTGTCGCCCGGGCCGATCGCCATCGCCGAGTCGCCGATGGCGTAGACGTCCGGGTGGGAGACCGAGCGCATCGTGGTGTCGACCGCGATCCGGCCGTCGTCGGCGAGCTCCAGGCCGGTGGCCCGGGCGATCGGGTGGACGGCGAAGCCGGTGGTCCAGACGGTGACCTCGGCGGGGACGGTCCGGCCGTCGGCGGTCGTCAGGGCGTCCGCCTCCACGGTGGCGACCGCGGTGTGTTCGTGGACCGTGATGCCGAGCTTGTCCACCACCTTCCGCAGGTGGCCGCGGCCCTTCTCCGACAGCCAGTCGCCGAGGGCGCCGCGGGCGGCCAGGGCGACGTCGAGGTCCGGGCGGGCCTCGGCGATCTCGGTCGCGGCCTCCAGGCCGGTCAGGCCGCCGCCGACCACGACCACGGGCCGGCCGGCCTCCAGGGCGGCCAGGCGGTCACGGAGCCGGAGGGCGCCGGGGCGGCTGGAGACCTCGTGGGCGTGTTCGGCGGTTCCGGGTACGCCACCGTCGTTCCAGCCGCTGCCGAGGGCGTAGACCAGGGTGTCGTACTCCAGCTCCGCCCACTCGGGGGCGTTCGCGGCGGCGACCGTCACCGTCTTGCGGTCCACGTCCACGGCGGTGACCTCGCCGAGCTTCAGTTCCACGCCGGTGCCCGCGAACATCTCGCCGAACGGCCGGGGCTTGAGGTCCTGGCCGGCCGCGAGCTGGTGCAGCCGGACGCGCTCGACGAAGTCGGGCTCGGCGTTGACGAGGGTGATGGTGACGTCCTCGTGGTGCAGCCGCTTGGCGAGGCGGCCGGCGGCGACGGCGCCGGTGTAGCCGGCTCCGAGGACGACGATGCGGTGCTGCATGTCCGTGCTCCTGTCTGGGCGGGGGCCGCCGTTGTCCGGCGTGGTTTCGCACCTTGAACCGGACAGCCCCCCGTTCCCTGACAGGATCGGGATGTGACCTGTGTCACATCTTCTTAGAGGGTGTGGAGCGGGGCCCCGTGGTCCGCGGCGGCCCACTGCTCGGTGGCGCGGACGAGCTTGTCGGGGTTGACCTGGCTGCGGATCGCGACGATGCCCTCCGCGGTGGACTCCAGGCAGATGATCCCGGCGACCCGGCCGTCCACGACCGCCACGATGGCGGGCTCGCCGTTGGCGGTCGTGGCATGGATCTCGGGCACGCCGCCGACATGGGCCCGCTTGGCGGGACTGGGCTTGAACAGACCGCGCATGAACGTCGCGACCGCGAGCGCGCCCTCGAACGCCTTCGCGCGGGCCGGGACCTTTCCGCCGCCGTCGCCCACCGCGACGGCGTCCTGGGTGAGCAGGCGTACGAGGGGTTCGGTGCGGCCACTGGTCGCGGCGGTCAGGAACTCCTCGACGATCCTCCGGGCGGTGGCGTCGTCGATCTCGGTGCGCGCCTTGCCGTCCGCGATGTGCTTCTTCGCCCGGTGATAGATCTGCTGGCTGGCGGCCTCGGTGATGTCCAGGATCTCGGCGATCTCCCGGTGCGGGTGGTCGAAGGCCTCGCGCAGCACGTACACCGCCCGCTCGCCCGGCGACAGGCGCTCCAACAGGACGAGGACGGCGTACGACACCGACTCGCGCTGCTCGGCGGTGTCGGCCGGGCCGAGCATCGGGTCCCCCGCGAGCAGCGGCTCGGGGAGCCACCTCCCCACGTACGTCTCGCGCCGGGCGCGTGCCGAAGTGAGCATGTTGAGACACCAGTTGGTGAGGACCTTCGTCAGCCAGGCCTCCGGCACCTCGATCCGTTCGACGTCGGCCGCCTGCCAGCGCAGGAACGTCTCCTGCACGGCGTCCTCCGCCTCGCTCGTCGAGCCGAGCAGCCGGTAGGCGATGGCCTCCAGCCGGGGCCTGGCAGTCTCGAACCGGTCCACGTCGCTCATGATCAAAGCCATGCTCGCGATCCTAGTAGTGCTTGGTCAGGTTCGGTCGTCGGTGGAGTGTCGGGCTGATGGGCTGTGTCGTTGATCGGGTGTGCTGGCTAAGGAGTTGGCTGCGGT
>NZ_JBHWJY010000108.1:0-25149 GCF_042731135.1 Streptomyces sp. NPDC059874 | reverse complement strand
CGGCGGGGCACCGCCCCAACCCAGGCCGATCCCGGCCCAGGAAACTCCAGCCTCGCCGGCGATTGAGGCGCGGGGTCCGGGGCGGAGCCCCGGCAGCGAAGCCGTCCCGACCGGGCCGGTCCCGGCCAGGGGACAAACTCAGCCCCGCCGGGAGGCACGCGGCGGAGCCGCATAGGCCGGGCCGGTCCGGGCCAGGGGCACAACCCGGCCGGAGGCCTCGGGGTGCTGCGCGCGCTCAGGTCGGGGCGGCCGTCCGTGGTGCTGGTGGAGGCGGCCCAGGGCCGACAGGCCCTAGCGGCCCAGGGGCCAGGCGACCGCTGCCGGGGTGTGGTCCGTGGTGCCGGCGTACTGGGCGCAGGCGTCCGTCAGGGTTTCCAGCAGGGTGAGCGGGTCCGGGAGGGGGTGTTCCATGCCCCGGATCCAGGTCACCGCGTGGTCACCGGGGAGGGCCGCCGGGGGGACCAGGACGTAGCTGCCGCGGCAGTGCCAGCGCAGGCCCGGGTGTTCGTCCATCGTCTCGGGGTGGCAGTCCAGTTCGCAGGGCCACCACTCGTCCTCGTCCTCGGGGGTGCCGCGGGTGGCGGTGAAGAAGAGCATGCGGGCCTGGTCGCCGGTGCCGCCCGATTCGGCGACGGGCCCGACCTCGATGCCGGCCTCCAGCAGCCGGGTGAGGGCGTCGGTGCCGACTTCCAGCGGGACGTCCAGCACGTCGTGGACCATGCCGGTCGCGGTGACGAAATTGGCCTGGGGCTGGTTGCGGACCCAGCGTTCGACCTGGGCGCGGTCGGTGGTCGACTGGGTCTGCCAGGCGAAGGAGAGCGGATGTCGGGCCGGTGTGGGACAGCCGATGCGGTCGCACGAACATCGATAGCCGGTCGGATGGGCGGCGGGGGCGAGCGGCAGACCGGCGGCGGCGACCGACAGGAGGAGCGCCTCGCGCTCGCGTCCGGGGTCCTCGTCGGCGGGTTTCCGGCGCCTCAACAGCCACTGGGAAATCCTGCTCTGCGCGCCGCGCGTGACGCGGCCGGACTCAGACCCCATCTATCCCCTCACCAAACCTTGCCCCGGCAGACCCTGGCACCCTGGCAGACCCTCACATCGTCCCACCATCCTGAGCCCCGGGTGACCGCTCTTGACGACCGGGGGGTTGGGGATGGGCAGCCAATTAACCCCACATAACCGCACAATAGGGACGTTGTTCGCCTGGTGTTCACGGTTCAACTTGCGGTGACGTTGGCCACCCCGCCCAACACCCGGTCCACCAGCGCGTCCACGTAAGCGTGCGTCAGCGGCGCCGTCCGCAGCAGCCAGCGGTACGTGAGCGGCCCCAACAGCATCTCCACCGTCAGCCGCAGATCCGTGTCCGGAGCGAGCTGCCCGGCGTCCCGGGCCGTGCGCAACCGGGCCTCGTAGAGGGCGAGCTGGGGCTCCAGCAGCCGCTCGTTGAACTGTGCGCCGAGCTCGGGATCGGTGGCCCCGGCGGCCGTCAGGGCGCGCGCGGGGGCCTCGTACTTCTCCTCGGCGAACTCGTCCACCGTCGCCCGCAGGACGAACTTCAGGTCGGCGGCGAGGTCCCCGGTGTCGGGGAAGCCGGTCCACTCTGCGGCCGTCTCCGCGTCCCCCGCGAGCGCGAGCGAGGCGTCGAGGAGGACGGCCGCCTTCGACGACCACCAGCGGTAGATGGTCTGCTTGCCGACCCCGGCGCGGGCGGCGATGGCCTCGATGGTCAGCTTGTTGTAGCCGACCTCCCCGACGAGCGCGAGCGCGGCGTCGAGGATGGCCCGCCGGGAGCGGTCGCTGCGGCGGGTGGCGTCAGGGGTCCTGGTCATGGCTCGAAACTACCAACCGAGACGTCTCGTCTCCTCCTTGCCCGGTAAACCACCCAATCAGTTCACTGCGGTGTCCTTCTTGAGGAGAGACGATTCTCTCCACACTCGTCGTAAGTCGTGAGGAGCCTTCTTTGCGCAGAGACGCCACACCCCGGCGCTACCTGATGTGCCCACCGGCACACTTCAAGGTCACCTACTCCATCAATCCGTGGATGGATCCCACGAAACCGGTGGACCTGCCCCTCGCACTCGCCCAGTGGGAGGACCTCAGGGATCGATACCGCGCCCTCGGGCACACCGTCGAGACCCTCGTACCCGACCCCGGGCTGCCGGACATGGTCTTCGCGGCCAACGGCGCCCTGGTGGTCGACGGCCGGGTGCTCGGCGCCCGGTTCGCCTACCCGGAACGTTCCGCCGAGGCCGAGATCCACCTCGGGTGGTTCCGTGAGCACGGCTACCGGGACATCCACGAGCCGTCCCACGTCAACGAGGGCGAGGGCGACTTCGCCGTCACCGCCACCTACATCCTGGCGGGCCGCGGCTTCCGCTCCAGCCCCCTCTCGCACGACGAGGCGCAGGAGTTCTTCGGGCGCCCGGTCATCGGCCTCGACCTGGTGGACCCGCGGTTCTACCACCTGGACACGGCGCTCAGCGTCCTCGACGGCGACGAGATCATGTACTACCCGGCGGCCTTCTCGCCGGGCAGCCAGGGCGTACTGCGTCGGCTCTTCCCCGACGCGCTGATCGCCGACGCGGCGGACGCGGCGGCGCTCGGTCTGAACGCGGTCTCGGACGGCCGGCACGTGCTGCTCCCGCAGGAGGCGACCGGCCTGTTCGCACCGCTGCGGGACCGGGGCTTCGAGCCGGTGCCGATGGATCTGGGGGAGCTGCTCAAGGGCGGCGGCAGCGTGAAGTGCTGCACGCAGGAGCTGCGGCCCTAGTCGTCCTCGGGGGAGGGCGGGGGCCAGGCCTGGCCCCAGTCGGCGTCCCGGGCGGCCTTGTAGAGGTCGCCGTGACGCTTGGTCACGTTGACCCGGGTCAGGCCCTCGCCTTCCGGGCCGCACAGTTCCAGCAGGACCAGCCCCTTCCGGATCTGCGGCCTCCGCGTGATCCGGGAGGTGGCCGGCTCCGTCGGGAAACGGGTCGCGGCGACGTAGCTGAACTTCTCGTCCTCGTACGGGAGGGAGCCGCCCTTGACCTGGCGGTGCAGGGAGGACCGGCTGACCCGCGCCGAGAAGTGGCACCAGTCCTGGCCGACCTCGATCGGGCAGGTGCCGTCGTGCGGGCAGGGGGCGGCGACGTGCAGGCCCGCCTCGATCAGCTGGTCGCGGGCCTCGCGGATGCGGAGGTAGCCCTCCGGCGTGCCCGGCTCGATCAGGACCACGGCCTGACCGGCGCGGGCCGCCTCGGAGACGACCGCGGTGCGGGCCTGCGGGGTGAGCTCGCCCAGTACGTACGAGACCGTGACGAGGTCGGCGTCGGGGAGCGCGATGCCGGAGCCGATGACGGCCCGCCGCCAGTCCGCCGCGCGGAGCACGGGGGAGTGGGAGGCCTGAGCGAGCTCCTTGCCGAGCTTCAGCGCCGGCTCAGCCCAGTCCAGGACGGTGGTCTCGCGCGGGCCGTCCCAGGTGGCGTCCACCGCCCAGGTCGCGGCGCCGGTGCCGCCGCCGACGTCCACGTGCGAGGCCGGGGCCCAGTCCGGGGCCGCCTCCGCGAGGCCGTCGAGGGCGGACCGTACGGCTTCGAAGGTGGCCGGCATCCGGTACGCCGCGTACGCCGCCACGTCGGAGCGGTCGCGCAGTACGGGCGCGTCGGTCGGGGTCTGCCCCCGGTAGCTGGCGATGAGCCGCTCGACGGCGGCCGAGGCCTGCTTGGGCGGCAGCCCGTCGAGGAGCCCGCCGAGCGCGGTGCGGAGGGTCTCGGCGGTGGTGGGGGCGGAGGCGGCGTTCACCTGCGAAGTTTACGCCGCCGGGTCGAGTGGCCTCGCAGACCTGTGCGGCCCGGCCACTGGGGCTCCGCCCCAGACGCTCCCCCAGACTTCGTCCGTGGGAACCCCCACGCCTCAAACGCCGGCGGGGCTGGATTTGGCCGGTCAGCCCTGCCACCGTGCGGGCTGGATTGCCCGGAGGGCAATTTCAGCCTCGCCGGCGTTTGAGGCGCGGGGTCTGGGGCGGAGCCCCAGCAGCGGTGCCGGGCATGCGGGCTAGGCCGCCGCGGGTTCCTGGCTTCGCCAGGGGCGGCACAGGCCCAGGAAGCAGCCCACGGACAGGAGGCCGCAGACGAGCTGGACCACCGCCATCGGGACCGCCGTGTCCTCGCCCGCGATGCCGACCAGCGGGGACGCGATCGCGCCGACCAGGAAGGAGGAGGTGCCGATCAGCGCCGAGGCCGAGCCCGCCGCGTGCGGGGTCCGCATCAGGGCCTGCGCGTTGGTGTTCGGCAGGACGACACCCATCGCCGACATGAGGACGAACAGGGCGGTGGCGATCGGGGCCAGCCCGACCTCCCCGAACACCCCCGTCGACATCAGCAGCAGCGACACCGCGGCGGCCGTGACCACCGCCAGCCCGACGGCCAGCACCTTGTCCAGCCTGACCCGGCCGACCAGCAGCTTGCCGTTGACCTGGCCGACGGCGATCAGGCCGACGGAGTTGACGCCGAAGAGCAGGCTGAAGGCCTGCGGCGAAGCCCCGTAGATCTCCTGCACCACGAACGGCGAGGCGGAGATGTACGAGAAGAGCACGGCGAAGGCGAACCCGCCGGTCAGGGTGTAGCCGGTGAACACGCGGTCGCCGAGCAGCCCCCGCATGGTCCGCAGCGCCGCGCCCACGCCGCCCGTGTGCCGCCGTTCGACCGGCAGGGTCTCGTCCAGGCTGCGCCAGACCACGAGGGTCAGCACGAGCCCGACCCCGGTGAGGACGACGAACACCCCGCGCCAGTCGGAGAAGCGCAGCACCTGCCCGCCGATGAGGGGGGCGATGATCGGGGCGACCCCGGATATGAGCATCAGGGTGGAGAAGAAGCGGGCCATCTCGACCCCGTCGTACATGTCGCGTACGACGGCCCGCGCGATGACGATCGCGGCCGCGCCGGCCAGACCCTGGAGCAGTCTGAAGGCGATCAACAGTTCGGCGGAGGGGGCGAGGGCGCAGATCGCGGTGGCGAGGACGTAGACGGCCATGCCGATGAGCAGCGGCCGGCGGCGGCCCCACTTGTCGCTCATCGGGCCGATGACGAGCTGGCCGAGCGCCATGCCGGCGAGGCAGGCGGTCAGCGTGAGCTGGATGGTCGCGGCCGGGCTGTGCAGGGCGCTGGTGACCTCCGGCAGGGCCGGCAGGTACATGTCCATGGACAGCGGGGGGAGGGCGGTGAGCCCGCCGAGTATGAACGTGACCAGCAGCCCGGTACGGCGTGCGGCTGCCAGGGGTGCGGTGGCGGGGGCGGAGGGCGATTCGGGCGACGATCCCTGTGAGGGAGCCGTCGCGGGGCCTCTCTCCGACATACGGAACTCCAGTCCTCTTGTCTGCTTTTGGCACCCCTGCCGGACCCATGCTCTCAGCTATCGGAACGTCCCGGGACCGGAGCCTCGTGTGACGTACCCTGCGGCCCCATGGACGAAAGCACGAAGAAGATCGCAGTGGTGACCGGCGCCGGCTCGGGCATCGGCCGTTCCGTGGCCCTGGCCCTGGCCGCGGCCGGCTGGGCCGTGGCCGTGGCCGGCCGCCGCGCCGAGCCGCTGGAGGAGACCGCGAAGGCAGCCGGCGAGGACGCCGACATGCTGTGCGTACGGGCCGACGTGAGCGATCCGGACGACGTGACTGCGCTGTTCGAGTCGGTCCGGTCCCGGTACGGCCGCCTCGACCTGCTCTTCAACAACGCGGGCACCTTCGGTCCCGGCGGGGTCCCGCTGGAGGACATCTCCTACGAGGCGTGGCGTTCGGTCGTGGACGTCAACCTGACGGGCTCCTTCCTGTGCGCGCAGGCCGCCTTCCGCCAGATGAAGGAACAGGACCCGCAGGGCGGCCGGATCATCAACAACGGCTCCATCTCCGCCCACGTGCCGCGCCCGAACTCCATCGCCTACACCGCGACCAAGCACGCGATGACCGGCATGACGAAGTCCCTGTCGCTCGACGGACGCCCGTACCGCATCGCCTGCGGCCAGATCGACATCGGCAACGCGGCGACCGAGATGACCGAGCGGATGCAGACCGGAATCCTCCAGGCCAACGGACAGCTGGCCGTCGAGCCGGTGATGGACGCCGCTGACGTGGCGCGCACGGTACTGCACATGGCGGAGCTGCCGCTGGAGGCGAACGTGCAGTTCGCGACGGTGATGGCGACGACGATGCCGTACATCGGGCGGGGCTGAGCAATCTCATTGCACGGGCGCGGAGTGCGGTCGATCATGACCGAATGAATCATGCCGAAGTACTGCGCTACACCGCCTTCTCCCGGGATCCGGAAGGCGGCAATCCCGCCGGAGTCGTCCTCGACGCCGCCGGACTCGACGACGGCGCGATGTTGGAGATCGCCGCCGGGCTGGGCTACAGCGAGACGGCCTTCCTGACCGACCCGCCCGAGGGGCTCGGAGCCCTGCCCGGCCGCGGCTTCACCGTGCGCTACTTCAGCCCCAAGGCGGAGGTGCCGTTCTGCGGGCACGCCACGGTGGCCACCGCCGTCGCGCTCGGAGAGCGGATCGGCCCCGGCGAGCTGCTCTTCGCCACCCGTGCGGGCACCGTCCCGGTGTCGGTGACCGCGTCGGGCGGGGCCGGCGGCTTCCGCGCCACGCTGACCAGCGTCGAGCCGCACGTCGAGGACATCGGCCCGGCCGACCTCGCGGAGGCGCTGGCCGCGCTGGACTGGCCGGAGGCGGACCTGGACCCGGAGTTCCCGCCCCGCGTCGCCTACGCCGGAGCCCGCCACCTGGTGCTCGGCGCCGCCACCCGGGCCCGGCTCGCGGACCTCGCGTACGACTTCGCCCGGCTGGAGGCGCTGATGCGGCGCCTCGACCTCACGACGGTCCAGCTGGTGCACCGGGCGGGCCCGGCGGAGTTCCACGTACGGGACCCCTTCCCGGTCGGCGGTGTCGTCGAGGACCCGGCCACGGGCGCCGCCGCGGCCGCCTTCGGCGCGTACGCGCGTGAGCTGGGGCTGGTCCCGGCGGACTCCGTGCTCACCCTGCACCAGGGCGAGGACATGGGGCGGCCGGGGGTGCTCACGGTGGAACTGCGCGCGGGGGACCCGCGGGTGCGGGTCGGCGGCGAGGGCGTGCGGCTGGCGTGAGCGGGTGCGGGTGCGGCGCCGGTGCCGGGGCTCCGCCCCGGACCCCCGCGGGGCTGGATTTCGGCTGAGCTGCACTCGCACGTGCCGCAACCCGGACACGGCGAACGGGCCGTGGTGAGCGGCGTTCGCGCCTGCCACCACGGCCCGTTCGGTCGTTCAACCCGTCAGTTGACCTGCGTGGCGCCCGTGGACGGCACCTTCGGGGCCGCCGGGCGGGTCTTCTCGAAGAGGAACAGCGCCAGCACCGGCACCAGGTACAGCGCCCACACCACGAGCTGGAGCACGGTGGGGTCCGGCTGGAAGTTGAAGACGCCCTTGAGCAGCGTCCCGTACCAGCTGTCCGGCGGGACGGTCGCGCTGATGTCGAAGGCCTTGTCGTTCAGGCCGCCCAGGAAGCGGGCCTCCTGGAGGTCGTGCACCCCGTACGCGAGCACGCCCGCGGCCACGACCACCAGCATGGCGCCGGTCCACCGGAAGAACTTCGCCAGGTTGATCTTCAGCGCGCCCCGGTAGAAGAGGTAGCCGAGCACGATCGCCGTCGCGATGCCCAGCAGCACCCCGATCAGCGGCGCCGAGGAACCCTCGCCGCTCGCCCGTACCGACGCCCACACGAACAGCGCGGTCTCCAGGCCCTCACGACCCACGGCCAGGAAGGCCGTGGCGACCAGCGCGCCCGTGCCCATGGCGAGCGCCGTGTCCAGCTTGCCGTGCAGCTCGGCCTTCAGGTGCCGCGCGGTGCGCTTCATCCAGAAGACCATCCACGTCACCAGACCCACCGAGATGATGGAGAGGGTGCCGCCGAGCAGCTCCTGCGCCTCGAAGGTCAGCTCCTGGGAGCCGAATTCGAGCATCGCGCCGAAGGTGAGCGAGATCGCGCAGGCGATCCCGATGCCGAGCCAGATGGGACGCAGGGCGTCCCGGCGCTCGGTCTTCACCAGGTACGCGACGAGGATGCAGACGACCAGGCTGGCCTCCAGCCCCTCGCGCAGGCCGATCAGATAGTTGCCGAACACGGCGGTGGTTCCTCTCCGGGCTCTACTACGCCCAATGACGCCCTACGACGCCCTACGACGGGGACTACGCGAACAGCGTCCGGCCCCACCAGTCGTCCTTGTCGCGGACGCCCGGCGGGACGGCGAAGATCGCCGAACCCACGTGCTGGATGTACTCGTTGAGGACGTCGGCCTTCGCCAGGCTGCGCTGGACGGGGATGAAGCCGTTGCGGACGTCCCGCTGGTAGGCCAGGAAGAACAGGCCCGCGTCGAGCCGGCCCAGGCCGTCCGTGCCGTCGGTGAAGGAGTAGCCGCGGCGCAGCATCATCGCGCCGTTGTTGGTGTCCGGGTGCGCGAGGCGGACGTGCGCCTCCGGCTTCATCGCCTTCAGGAACGGCTCGTCGCGCTCCTTCGACTTGCCGACCGGGGCGCCCTCGCCCTTGTCGCGGCCGAAGATGTCCTCCTGCTCCTGCAGGGGGGTGCGGTCCCAGATCTCGATGTTCATCCGGATCCGCCGCGCCACCAGGTACGAGCCGCCGGTCATCCAGTCGCTGCCGTCGCCCGCGCCGACCCACACGTGCTTGGCCAGGGCCGCCTTGTCGGTGCCCGAGATGTTCCGGGTGCCGTCCTTGAAGCCCATCATGTTGCGCGGGGTCTGCTCTTCGGGCGTGGTCGACGAGGTCTTGCCGAAGCCCAGCTGAGACCAGCGCACCACCGTCTTGCCGAAGCCGATGCGGGCCAGCTGACGGATCGCGTGCACGGCTACCTGCGGGTCGTCGGCGCAGGCCTGGACGCAGATGTCGCCGCCGGAGCGGGCCGGGTCCAGGTTGTCGCCGGGGAACAGCTCAAGGTCGACCAGCGCCTCGGGGCGCTTGCCCTCCAGGCCGAACCGGCCCTTGGCGAACAGGCCCGGACCGAAACCGATGGTCAGGGTCAGGCGGGAGGCCTTCAGGCCCAGCGCCTCGCCCGTGTCGTCCGGCGGGGCCTCCGGGAGACCGCCGAAGCCGCCCTCGCCGACCGGCAGACCGGCCGTCATGCGGCGGGCCGCCTCGGTCCACTCCTTCAGGAGGGTGATCAGCTCCTCGCGGCTCTTCGTCTTCACGTCGAAGGCCGCGAAGTGCAGACGGTCCTGCACGGCGCTCGCGATACCGGCCTGGTGCTCGCCGTGGAACGGCACGGCCGCACCGGCGGCGGCAGCCGAGACCATGTCGGACCCGCTGCCGAACGCGGCCACCGCACCGCCGGCCGCGGCCGCGCCGAGCGCGAGCCCGGCCCCGCCCCAGCCCAGGACCGAACGCCGCGAGGGCGCGGTCGCCCCGGTCTCGTCGCCGCCCTGGTGTTCCGACTGCTGCTCCGGCTGCGCCGCCGTCGACTCCGACTCGCTCATGCTGCTCTCCCGCCTCCTTCGACTCTGCCCGTGACTTACTTCGTGACCGCGGCGGCGAGCTTCGAGAGCGGCTCGCCGAGCGCGGAGACGGCGTCGGAAAGCTCCTTGCGCTCCGGCTCGCCGACCTTCTCGTAGGAGGTGAAGTCGTAGGAGGCCTTGTCGGCGCGGTACTTGTCCAGCAGGACGGTCATCGCCGCGAACTGGGCGTCCAGCTGCTTGGTGAGCTCCGGGTCGGTCTTCGAGACGATCGGCTTCAGGACCTCGAACGCCTTCTCCGCACCCTCGACGTTGGCCTTGAAGTCGACCAGGTCGGTGTGGGAGTAACGCTCCTCCTCACCCGTGACCTTGCCGGTGGCGACCTCGTCGAGGAGCTCCTTGGCGCCGTTCGCGATGGAGCTGGGGGTGATCTCCGCGGTGCCGACCTTCTTCTGCCAGTCGGTCAGGTCCGCGATGAGGGTGTCGGCGAGCTTCTTGTCGTTCTCGTCGATCTTGTTGTCGGCCCACAGGGACTTCTCCAGGCGGTGCCAGCCCGTCCAGTCCTTCGCCGGGTCCTGGCCGGCCTCCAGGCCGTCCTCGCGGACGTCGACCTTCGGGTCGATGTCACCGAAGGACTCGGCGACCGGCTCGGTGCGCTCCCAGCCGATGCGGGACGGGGCGTACAGCTTCTTCGCGGTCTCGATGTCGCCGGCCTTGACGGCGTCGGCGAAGGCCTGCGCCTTGGGGAGGGTCTCCTCGGCCTGGGTGACCACGTACGCGCGGTACGCGGCGACGGCGGCGTCCGCCTCGGGGCTGCGCTTCTCCTCGGCGGCACCCTTGCCGGTGGCCTTGACCTTCTGGCTGATGCCGTCGCCCTTCATGCCGGGCTTGCAGACGATCTCGTAGTCGCCCGCCTTGATCTCGGCGGTGATGGAGGCCTTGGTGCCGGGGCCGATGTTCTCGCGCTCGGTCACGATGCGGGCGTCCGGGAAGAGGACGTAGACCTCGGTGACCTTGGAGCCCTTGTTCTCGACGTCGATCTGGATCTTGCCGGCCGGGAACTCCTTCTTCGACACGTCGCAGGCGGTGTCGGAGGCCGCCACCTTGATCGCGCCGTCGCCGCCCGCGTCGCTCTTCTGGGAGCAACCGGTGACGGCGGTCAGGGCCGCCGCGACGGAGGCGGCGGCGATGACGGTGAGGCGGGCGGGGCGCATAGGGGGCTCCTGGGCGTCGGGCGAATCGGGCCGTCCCAAGGGGGAGAGGCCGGTGAGGCGGACCTAACTTAACCGAGGCTTACCTGACCCATACCCACTCGTCCAGTGATTCAGCTCTCACCTTTCCGGCCCCGGACACGGCTCCGTCACGGAGGCTCCACGGACACCCCATGGTCGGGTCAAGCGGAGGTCAAGCCGGGGTGACCGTTCCGTACTGCGGAACGGCCCGCGGAAGGGTCGGCGCCCCGTACCGGAACCGCCGGCGGCGCCCGTGCGGACGACGTCCTCCACCGGAAAGGGGAAGGACAATTGCGCCGACCGGGGGAGGGCGGAGCGGCGCAACGCGAGGTCGGGAGCGCTCCGGTCGTCCACCGAGCGCCCGTCGATGCGTACCTCGCCGGAGGCGGCGGGAAGATCTGCGACCAGGTCGGCCAACAGGGTGGACTTGCCCGCGCCGTTCTGGCCGACCAGGGCCGGCACCGCGCCGGCGTGCGGGCGGGGACGGTCCGCCGGTTCCTCGCGAACAGGGTGAGCAGCCGCTTGCGGTGGCCGGTCACGCCCAGCCTCCTTGCTCGCGGCGGGTGCGGAGCAGCAGCCAGAAGAAGAACGGGCTCGCGGCAGGCACCGCCGCCGTCTTCCTCGCCCGCAGGCGGCGCACGAACCTCGCCTGGGCCGTGCTTGAATGCCCGCGTGAACGATCTCGACGTGTTGAAGGTCTTCTGTGCGGGTGACGGCCGATTCGGCAACCTGCTCGGTGTCGTACGCGACGGCCGGACCTGCCCCGACGACGCGTCGCGGCAGGCCCTCGCCGCCGAACTGGGCTACAGCGAGACGGTTTTCGTCGACGACCCCGAGCGCGGGATCGTCGACATCCGCACCCCCGGCACGCGGATGTCCTTCGCGGGGCATCCGCTCGTCGGGGTTGCGTGGCTGCTCGACATCGAGGAGCTCCAGCCGCCCGCCGGGTCCGTATGGGCCCGTGACGACGGGGAGTTCACCTGGATCACGGCCCGCCCCGAATGGGTCGAGGGCAAGCGCACCGAGCAGTTCGGATCCGTCGCCGAGGTGGATGCGCTGCCGTCGCCGCCGCCCGGCGAGGGGTGGCTGTACGCGTGGGCCTGGGAGGACGAGACCGCGGGCCGGGTACGGGCCCGCGGCTTCCCGCGCCGCGCCGACGGGGTCATCACCGAGGACGAGGCCACCGGCTCGGCGGCGATCCTCCTGACGGCCGAGCTGAACCGCGCCCTGAACATCACCCAGGGCGCGGGCTCCCAGATCCTCACCGCCCCCGGCCCGGACGGCACGGTGGAAATCGGCGGCCGCGTCCGCTTCGCCGCGAGCCCGGACCGGGGCACCATCAGCCTCCCCGGAGGGGCTACGCGCTGAGGGGGAACTGCTCGCCCAGCTCGCGGAAGACCGCGCCGTTGAAGTCGAAGGCGCGCTTGCACTCGTCGATGATGCGCTGCTTCTCCAGGTCGTCCGCGGCGATCGCGTCCAGCAGCTCCCGGTAGGTGCGCTTGAAGGCCGCCGGGTTGGAGATGTCCGCGAAGACGTAGAAGCGGACGCCGTCGCCCTTGCGCTCGAAGCCCCAGGTGCGCTCCGCCTTGTCGCGGATGATCTGGCCGCCGGAGAGGTCGCCCAGGTAGCGGGTGTAGTGGTGGGCGACGTAACCGCCCGGCCACTCGGCCGCGCATTCGGCCACCCGGGCCGCGTAGGCCTCGGTCGCCGGCAGGGCCGACACCGAGGCGCGCCAGTCGGGCCCCAGCAGGTGCGCGAGGTCGCGTTCGATTTCGGCGACGCGCATCAGCTCGGGCTGGATGAACGGGCCGGCGACCGGGTCGTCCTTGAGGGACTCGGCCGCGTCCTCCAGCGCCCGGTACACGAACCACAGTTGCTCGGTGTAGCGGGTGTAGGCGTCCACGCCGAGTCGCCCGCCGAGCAGGTCGCTCATGAAGGTCGACGTCTCTGCTTCGGTGTGCTGCTCGTGCGAGGCGACGCGGATGACCGTAGAGAAGGCGTCCAAGACGGACCTCCAGGAAGAGGAAACAGGCGTGACGGCAAGTCCGCCAAGCCCGATCCTCCTGCTTAGGCATGCCTAAGTCAATGTGTTCCCGACGCCTTGTCGGTAAAAAATGAGCACGCCTGGAAACGACCTACGGCAGGGTCAGGATCTCCGCCCCGGTGTCCGTCACCACCAGCGTGTGCTCGAACTGCGCGGTCCGCTTCCGGTCCTTCGTGACGACCGTCCAGCCGTCCTCCCACATGTCGTACTCGTGGGTGCCCAGGGTCAGCATCGGCTCGATGGTGAAGGTCATCCCGGGCTCGATGACGGTGGTGGCGTGCGGGCTGTCGTAGTGCGGGATGATCAGGCCGGAGTGGAAGGACGAGTTGATGCCGTGGCCGGTGAAGTCCCGGACCACGCCGTAGCCGAAACGCTTCGCGTACGACTCGATGACCCGGCCGATGATGTTGATCTGGCGGCCCGGTTTGACGGCCTTGATGGCCCGGTTCAGTGCCTCGCGCGTCCGCTCCACCAGCAGTCGCGACTCCTCGTCCACCTCGCCGCACAGGTAGGTGGCGTTGTTGTCGCCGTGCACGCCGCCGATGTACGCGGTCACGTCGAGGTTCACGATGTCGCCGTCGCGCAGGACGGTGGAGTCGGGGATGCCGTGACAGATGACCTCGTTGACCGAGGAGCACAGGGACTTCGGGAAGCCCCGGTAGCCGAGCGTCGACGGGTAGGCGCCGTGGTCGCACATGTACTCGTGCGCGACCCGGTCCAGCTCGTCGGTGGTCACCCCCGGCGCGATCAGCTTGGCGGCCTCTTCCATCGCCTGGGCGGCGATCCGGCCGGCGATGCGCATGGCCTCGATGGTCTCGGCCGACTGCACCTCCGGTCCGGTGTACGGCGTGGGCATCGGCTTGCCCACGTACTCGGGCCGGCGGATGTTTCCGGGAACGGAACGGGCGGGAGAGAGCTCGCCTGGAACGAGCAGCGACTGGCCAGACATGCAAGCGAGTGTATCCAGCGGGTATGGGGCAGCATGGCGGCAGAGAGTGCCAAGCAGCGGTAGCGAGAGGAGCCCGACAGCGATGGCCCTGTTCAAGAAGCGCCAGGTGGGCAAACCGGGCGAGTGGTACTACTGCCTGGTCCACAAGAAGGTCGAAGAAGGCCCCGAGTGCCCCGCCAAGGACCGCTTCGGTCCGTACGAGACGCCCGCGGAAGCGGCCCGCGCCATGGACACGGCGGAGGAACGCAACCTCGAATGGCAGAACGACCCCAAGTGGAACGACAAGTCCCGCGAGGAAGAGGAGGGCACGGCGACCTGACGGGGGCCGTGCCGGGCTACCAGCGGCTGGGCGGCGGGGCGGTCAGCTGATCGGCCAGCCGCGCCAGCCGGTCCCGGAAACGGCGCGGCCCGCGCTGCGCGGGCAGGCTGTTCTCCCCGGCCGCCGCGCTGACCAGGTGCTGCACGGTGTCCAGATCCAGTTCGGCGGCGCCCTCCGGCACCGACAGCACATCGTGCGCCAGCATGCCCAGATCCGCGTCCCCGCCGTCCAGGGACAGTACGGTCGCCCCCGCGCGCCGGGCGTCGTGCACCCGCTCCAGCAGCCCCTCGCCCGGCTCCCGCGGGGCCACCACCAGCAGCGTGTGCCCGCGCCGGGCCGCCTCCAGCCGGCTCAGCCCCACCGACAGGTGCGGCGGTTCCCCGGGCAGCACGTGGTGGCGTACGAGCGTGGGCGCCAGCTCCGGCAGACCCGACCAGGCCGCCTCGTCCACCAGGTGCGCCGCCAGGTGCCAGGGCTCGTAGCTCTCGGTCCCCACCAACAGCAGGTTCCCGCCGGCGGGTACGACGGAACGCCGCAGCACCCCCGCGAAGCGGCGCGCGGCGCCCGGCCACTGCGTACCGGCGAGCACCTCGCGCAGCAGCGCGACTCTCACGGCGTCCATGTCGGCATCCTGCCGCATGGACGGGACGTGGATGACCCCTTCCTCCCCTTCCCGCCCCTTCGACTGTCGTCTACTCGGCAGTACCCTCGCCCCCATGACTTCATCGGACAACACGCAGAAGCCGCCGGCCAAGGACCCGTGGGAGCTCCCGGACGTCTCCGGCCTCGTCGTCGGAGTCCTCGGCGGCACCGGCGACCAGGGCCGCGGCCTCGCCTACCGGCTCGCCCGGGCCGGCCAGAAGGTGATCATCGGCTCCCGCGCCGCCGACCGCGCGCGGACCGCGGCCGAGGAGCTGGGCCTCGGCGTGGAGGGCGCGGACAACGCCGAATGCGCGCGCCGCAGCGACATCGTGATCATCGCCGTGCCGTGGGAGGGCCACGCCAAGACCCTCGAAGCACTGCGCGAGGACCTCGCGGGCAAACTCGTCGTGGACTGCGTCAACCCGCTCGGCTTCGACAAGCAGGGCGCCTATGCCCTCCAGGTCGAGGAGGGCAGCGCCGCCCAGCAGGCCGCCGCCCTGCTCCCGGACTCCCGCGTCACCGCCGCCTTCCACCACCTCTCGGCGGTCCTCCTCCAGGACGAGTCGATCGACGAGATCGACACCGACGTGATGGTCCTCGGCGAATCCCGCGCCGACACGGACCTCGTCCAGGCCCTCGCCGCCCGCATCCCGGGCATGCGCGGAGTCTTCGCGGGCCGCCTGCGCAACGCCCACCAGGTCGAATCCCTGGTGGCGAACCTGATCTCGACGAACCGCCGCTACAAGGCCCACGCCGGCCTCCGCATCACGGACGTCTGACCAGGCAGACCCCGGGCCGCCGGGCGGCCCGTCCTTACGGGACCACTGCGGGGCATGGGGGACACTGGGAGGGCTCGACCCCGATCAGTGTTTCCGAGGAGCTCTTCCCATGCCCCGCCTTGCCGTCTTCGCCGTAGTCGTCTGCGCCCTCGCCGTGGCCGCGGCCGTGGTCGCCTTCGTCGAGGGCAGCTTCCTCGGGATCGTGTGGGTCCTGCTCGCGGGCCTCACGTCCAACATGGCCTGGTACTACCAGCGCAAGGCCAAGGCGGAGAAGGCCGCGCGCAGCTCGTAGTTCCGGCTGGAGCTTCGTTCCAAACTGCGAACAAGCGCCTGATCAGATGGGCTGCTGACGGTGCCTGGGAACGGATTCACGCGGCTGTCCGAACCCGAAGATCACGCACTCGGACGCTTCCGCGGCAGCCTGAGGACGGAAGATCCACCTGGTCAGCGACAGCCGGGCACGCCCGTTGGCCGTCCACGTCACCGTGGGTCAGTCTGGTGACGCGGCCGGCATTCGAGGCCGTCATGGCCAGGATCAAGGTGCCGCGCAGCGGACGCGGCAGACCCACGCCCCGTCCGGCTCTGCACTTGGCGGCCATTCTGGTCTGGGCCCGACGCCAGGTTGGGGTGATCAGCACGGCTCGTGCACGACCAGTCGCGACTGCCGCCCCGCAAACGTGCTGCGCAGCGCGCGTGACTCACGGTTCCGCGCTGCGAAGATTCCGTGTTTGTCCACGTGAACGACCAGGACGTCGTAGCTGTCGATGACCTCGGAGACGCCTCGTGTCTGGATGGTGTCCCGCCAGGCTTCCGTATTCCGACCGAACCACTCCGGCAGTCCGCAGGGTCCGGTGACGGCGTCCCAGAACGCATCGAGCGTCTCGATCGACCGCCCTCGCAGGTCAATCACCAGCTCCGACTCTGTCTTCTTGGCCATCGCAGCAGAGTAACCATCCCTCGACCAGCTGGACTGCGGTCCAAGGAGACAGGGCCTAGTCCTGCGGGATCGCGCAGTAGCCGTTGGTGTCCTGCCAGAAGCGGTAGAGGTCGCGGCCGCAGTACGTCTCCAGGTCCGAGACGCCGAGTGCGGACAGTACGTCGCGCACCACGTCGAAGAAGAAGGCGTTGACCTCCGGGATCCACAGCAGCGCGAAGACGGCGATCAGGCCGAACGGCGCCAGCGGCTCCACCTGGCGGCGAACTCCGTACGAGAGCCACGGTTCGATGATCCCGTAGCCGTCCAGGCCCGGTACCGGCAGGAAGTTCAGGATCGCCGCCGAGACCTGGAGCAGGGCGAGGAAGGCGAGCGCGAAGCGGAAGGCCTGCGGGACGCCGTCGAGGGCGTCCAGCCAGAACGGGGCCGTGCAGACGATGGCGAACGCCACGTTCGTCAGCGGGCCCGCGGCCGAGATGAGGCTGTGCTTCCAACGGCCCCGGATCCGGCCGCGCTCGATGTACACGGCGCCGCCGGGCAGGCCCAGGCCGCCCATGATCACGAACAGCACCGGCAGGATGATGCTGAGCAGCGCGTGCGTGTACTTGAGCGGATTCAGCGTCAGGTAGCCCTTGGCGCCCACCGACAGGTCGCCGCTGTGCAGGGCGGTGCGGGCGTGCGCGTACTCGTGCAGGCAGAGGGAGACGATCCACGCCGACGTCACGAAGAGGAAGACGGCGAGGCCGGTGCTCGTCGCGTACTGCGTCCACACCGCCCAGCCGGTGACCGCCATGACGGCGACGATGCCGAGGAACACGGAACTGATGCGCCGCTCGCTGCGGCTCCCCTGATGACCCATGCGGCGAAACCTATCCCGGGACCGCGGCGTAAATGGGGTCGGGGCCAGGTGCGGGGACGGGGACAATGGGCCGGTGCGTTACGTGATTCTCGGCACCGCCCAGGCCATCCGCGACGACGGGACCCCCGTCGCCGTCGGCGGACCACGCCTGCGGGCGCTGCTCACGGCGCTCGCGCTGCGGCCGGGCCGGGTGGTGCCGGCGCACCTCCTGGTCGACGAGGTGTGGGCCGGCGACCGGCCGGCCGACGCCGTGGCCGCCCTGCAGGCCCTGATCGCGCGGCTGCGGCGGGCGCTCGGGCACGACGCCGTGCGTTCCGCGGACGGCGGCTACCGGCTGGCCGCCGAGCGGGAGGACGTCGACCTGTACCGCTTCGAGCGCCTCGCCCGGGCCGCCGAAGCGGCGCTGGCCGACGGGGACGCGGCCAAGGCCGCCGACCTGTACGACGAAGCCCTCGCCCTGTGGCGCGGCCCCGCCCTCGCGGACCTGCCCGACCCGGCAGGGGAGGCCGCGCGCTGGGAAGCCGTACGGTCCGACGCGCGCCGGGGCCGGCTCGCGGCGGCCCTCGCCCTGGGCCGGGCCGAGCACGCCCTGCCCGAGCTGACCGCCCTGTGCGCGCAGCAGCCGCTGGACGAACCGCTCCAGGCCCTGCGCATCCGCGCCCTGCGCGACGCGGGCCGCCCGGCCGAGGCGCTGGCCGCGTACGAGTCCGTCCGGCGGGACCTCGCCGACCGGCTGGGCGCGGACCCGGGCCCGGCCCTGCGCGCCCTGCACGCCGAACTCCTCGCCCCGCCGGAGCACCGGCCGGGCCCCTACTCTTCCACCCCCGGGTATCCGGCTCCCGGTCCCGACGGTGCCCGCGGCGCGGACTCCGCCAGTTCCGGGGCGCTGCCCCCGGCCCCCGGCGGGCCCGGGGCCGAGGCCACGTACCCCGGTTCCGGCGCGGCCGGGTATCCGGCCCGCGCGGGCCAGGTGCCCGGCGGTGCCGGTGCCCTCGGCGGGTCCGGGCAAGGCACGCACCCGGCTGCCGCCGGCGGGGTGGCGGGCACGGCTGCCGCCCGGCCCGGGGCGCGGCCGCAGCCCGCGCCCGCCGGAGGCGTCGGGCACGGCCAGTTCTCGTCCACCCCCGCCGGAGGCAATCTGCGGGCCCGGCTGACCACCTTCGTCGGGCGGGAGGACGACATCGGGGTCATCGGGGACGATCTCGCGCGGGCCCGGCTCGTCACGCTGCTCGGGCCCGGTGGGGCCGGCAAGACGCGGCTGTCGCAGGAGGCCGCCGAGGCGCACGCCGCCCGGGGGGACTGGCCCGACGGGGTGTGGCTCGTGGAGCTGGCTCCGGTGGACGATCCGGAGGACGTCGCCGAAGCCGCGCTCGCCGCGCTCGGCGCGCGCGAGACCAAGCTGCGCGGAGCCGCGGCCGAGGAGTTGCGGGCGCTGACCGACCGCCACGGCGACGACCCCCTCATCCGGCTCGCCGAGCACTGCGCACGACGCCGGCTCCTGCTGATCCTGGACAACTGCGAGCACGTCATCGACGCCGCCGCCCGGCTCGCCGAGGAACTCCTCGCGCACTGCTCCGGCGTGCAGATCCTCGCCACCAGCCGCGAACCCCTCGGCGTGCCGGGGGAGTCCCTGCGGCCGGTCGAGCCGCTGCCCGACCCGGTCGCGCTGCGGCTCCTCGCGGACCGCGGGGCCGCCGCCCGGCCCGGGTTCCGTACCGAGGACGACCCGGACGCCGCCGCCGAGATCTGCCGCCGCCTCGACGGGTTGCCGCTCGCCATCGAGCTGGCCGCCGCCCGGCTGCGCCTGCTCACCCCGCGCCAGATCGCCGACCGGCTCGACGACCGCTTCCGGCTCCTGACCAGCGGCGCCCGTACCGTGCTGCCCCGCCAGCAGACCCTGCGCGCCGTCGTCGACTGGTCCTGGGACCTGCTCGACGAGCCCGAACGGGCCGTCCTGCGGCGGCTGTCCGTCTTCGCGGGCGGCTGCGATCTGGACGCCGCGGAGGCCGTATGCGCCGACCCGAGCTACGACGTCGCCGACGTGCTCGGCTCCCTCGTCGACAAGTCCCTCGTCGTCGCAGCCCCCGGGCCCGACGGCTCGGCCATGCGCTACCGGCTGCTGGAGACCGTCGGCGAGTACGCCGCCGAGCAGCTCACCGCGGCCGGCGGCGACCGCGAGGCCACCGAGCGTCGCCACCTCGTCCACTACCGCGAACTCGCCCGCACCACCGAGCCGTTGCTGCGGGGCCACGGTCAGCGCGCCGCCGCCGACCGGCTCGCCACCGAGTACGAGAACCTGCGCACCGCCCTGCGCCGGGCCGTCGCCACCCGAGACGCCGGCGAAGTGCTGTGCCTCATCCACTCCCTCGGCTGGTACTGGCACATGCACGACCTGCGCACCGAGTCCCGGCACTGGACCGAAGCGGCCGTGCCCCTCGGCCCCGACCCCTTCGCGCCGCCCTTCGTACCCGCCGAGCCCGTGTACGAGCGGCTCGTGGACACCCCGCCGCCCTACAGCGGTGAGCTGCTCACCGAGGCCTGGCGGGCGGTGCACCTCGTCCGGCTGGCGGCCCGCGACCAGACGAACGCCACATGGGACACCCCGGAGGTACGGGCCCTGGTCGACGGCGTGATCGCCACCTACCGGCCCGGGCTCCCGCAGACCTGCCGGACCCCCGCCTCCCTCTGGATCTACGCCGTCATGATCGCGGGCGACCCGGGGCTGCTCAAGCACGTCATCGACGAGACCGTCGTCACCGCCCGCGAACTCGGCTACCGCTGGGAGCTCGCCTCCGCCCTCCAGCTGCGCGCCAACATCCTCGCCAACCGTGCCGACTGGGCGGGCGACGCCTCCCGCGACGCGGAGGAGAGCCTGGCCCTCTTCCGGGAACTCGGCGACGACTGGGGCTGCGCCGAAGCGCTCTCCGCGCGCGCCGAGGCCCGCGAGAAACGCGGCCAGTACGGGCCGGCGACCGAGGACTACCGTGCGGCCATCGAGCACGCCGAACGCCTCGGAGCCAAGGCCCAGGTGACGGTGTTGCGGGTACGGATGGCCGGGAACCTCGCCGAGAACGGCCAGGTGGAGGAGGCCGAGGAGATCCTCGCCGGCATCGTCGCCACCGTGCAGCAGTTCGGCAACGAGGCCATGCCCGCCGCCCGGATGTTCCTCGCGGGCATCCTCGGCCGCACCGGCCGCTTCCCCGAGGCCCGGGCCCAGATCCGGGCGTTGCGCGAGGAGTTCGCCTTCGGTGCCTACGCCGTCTTCGACGTGTTCCTCCGCGCGATGATGGCCTGGATCGAAAACCAGCAGGGCGAGTTCGAAGCGGCGCTGGCCCTGGTCCGCGAGTCGTCGACCGCGGTACAGGACCCGCTCGCCAAGATGGTCGCCCCGCAGCTGTCGGCCGTCTACCTGCTGACGGCGGCCTTCTCCCTCGCCTCGCTCGGCGGCCCCCGGCGCACCCACGACGCAGCCCGGCTGCTCGGCGCCTACCGGGCCCACCTGCCGCCCGGGCACTTCCCCGTCACCACGGAACGCGAGGACGCCGCCCGTGCCGAGGAACTGGCACGGGCGGCGCTCGGGGACACCGCCTACGAGGCCGCGTACGCCGAAGGCGGCGGCCTCACCCTGGAGGAAGCCGCCGCCCTCGTCTGACCCGGCCCCCGGTCAGGGGCCCGTCCGGGACGCGATCCGAACGGACCGGCCGACCCGGATCAGGTCTTCTGGCGGAACTTGCGGACCGCGAGCGGCATGGTGACCGCCGTGATGGCGAGCGACCAGCCCAGCGTCATCCACACCGAGTTGCCCACCGGAGTGCCGTTGATCAGGGCGCGCGCCGCGTCGGCGAGGTTGGACAGCGGGTTGTAGTCGGTGAAGGACTGCAGCCAGCCCGGCATGGTGGTCGGCGGCGCGAAGATGGAGCTGCCGAACTGCAGCGGCATCAGGACCAGCATCGCCATGCCCTGGACGGCCTGCGCGGTCTTCATCGTCAGACCGAGCAGGATGAAGATCCACATCAGCGAGGCGCCGAAGACGGCCGAAAGACCGATGGAGTAGAACAGGTCCAGGACCGATCCCTTGATCGACAGGCCCAGGATGAAGCCCACGGTGAGCAGGATCGCGATGGCGACCAGCATCCGGCCGACCTCGACGACGATCTTCGCGAGGAGCACGGAGGACCGGGCGATCGGCATGGACCGGAAGCGGTCCATGACCCCTTTCTTGAAGTCGTCGTTGACGCCGGTGCCGACCGCCATCGAGATGTTCATGCCCATCATGGCCATCAGGCCCGGGATGACGTAGTTGACGTACACCTCCTGGTTGCCCTTGCCGGAGATCGCGCCGCCGAAGACGAACACGAAGAGCAGGGTGAAGATGATCGGCATGAGCACGGCGTCGAACATCGACTCCGGGTCCGCCTTGATCTGCAGCGCGTTGCGGCGTACCAGGGCGCCGATGTGCCGCAGGTTGGCCCGCAGGCCGATCCGGCCCTCGGAGGGCACGGCGGCCGTGCCGCGGCCGGGGGCGGCCGGGGTGTCGGCCGGCTTCGTCGTGGTTACGGTGCTCATGCCGCGACCTCCTCGGTCGTCTCGATGGTGGGCTTCTGGCCGGTGATCGACAGGAACACCTCGTCCAGGCTGGGCAGGTACGTGCCGAGGTCGGCGATCGCGTACCCGCGGGCGGCCAGCAGGCCGACCACGGCGGTCAGCTGCTCGTCGCTCAGGATCGGGACCAGCAGGACGCCCTCGTCGGGCACGGCCTGCGATCCGGCGACCCCGTCGAGCCCGGCCTCCGCCAGCGACCGGGCCATGCCCGGCAGGTCCGAAGCGTCCACGGGACGCAGCTTCAGGGTGCGGCCGCCGACCCGGGCCTTCAGTTCGTCGACCTTGCCGTTGGCGATGACCTTGCCCCGGTCGATGACCGTCAGCTCGCTCGCCAGCTGCTCGGCCTCCTCCATGTACTGGGTGGTGAGCAGCACGGTGGCGCCCTCGGCGACCAGCCGCTGGACCTCGTCCCACACCTCGTTGCGGGTGCGCGGGTCGAGACCGGTGGTCGGCTCGTCCAGGTAGAGGACGGCCGGGTTGCCGATCAGCGACGCGGCGAGGTCGAGCCGGCGGCGCATGCCGCCGGAGTAGTTCATCGCGGCCTTCTTGGCGGCCTCGGTGAGCGAGAACCGCTCCAGCATCTCGTCGGCGCGGGACCGGGCGTCCTTGCGGGACAGGTCCAGCAGCCGGCCGATCATGTAGAGGTTCTCCCAGCCGGAGAGCTTCTCGTCGACCGAGGCGTACTGGCCGGTGAGGCCTATGGTGCGGCGCAGCTGGCGCGGCTGGCGGACCACGTCGTAGCCCGCGACCGTGGCCGTGCCGGCATCCGGGGTGATCAGGGTGGACAGGCAGCGGACCAGGGTCGTCTTGCCGGCGCCGTTCGGTCCGAGGACCCCGAGGACGGTGCCCTCGCGGACGTCCAGATCGACCCCGTCCAGGGCCTTGGTGTCGCCGTAGTGCTTGACCAGCCCCCGCACTTCGACGGCGTTGTGGCTCTTGTCGTTTCGCGTCATGTCCACCATGGGACCAGGCGCCACTGACAAACGACCGACAGCCGACCGACAGCCGACCGACGGGAAGCCGACAGCCCGCCGACGCACGGTCGGCGGGCTGTCGGTGAGGCGCTACTCGATCAGTGGAAGGCGTGCTCCGCCTGCGGGAACGTTCCTCCGACCACGTCCTCGGCGAAGGCCTTCGCCGCGTCGTTCATGGTCTGGCGGAGGTTCGCGTACTGCTTCACGAACTTCGGCATCTTCCCGCCGGTCAGACCCATCATGTCGGTCCACACCAGCACCTGCGCGTCGCACTCCGCGCCCGCGCCGATGCCGACCGTCGGGATGTGCAGGGACCGGGTGACCTCGGCGGCCAGCTCGGCCGGAACCAGCTCCAGCACCACCGCGAACGCTCCCGCGTCCTGCGCGGCCTTCGCGTCGCGCAGCAGCCGGTGCGCGGCCTCGTCGCCGCGGCCCTGGACCCGGTAGCCCATGGCGTTGACGGACTGCGGGGTCAGGCCCAGGTGGGACATGACGGGGATGCCGGCCTGCACGATCAGCTCGGTCTGGGCCAGCGAACGCTCGCCGCCCTCCAGCTTCACCGCTCCCACTCCGGCCTCCTTCACGAGGCGGGTGGCGCTGCGCAGCGCCTGGACGGGACCTTCCTGGTACGAACCGAACGGCATGTCGCCGATGACCAGGGCCCGGCTCGTGCCGCGTACGACGGCCGCCGACAGCATGGTCATCTGGTCCATCGTCACCGGAACGGTGGTGTCGTAGCCCAAGTGGCAGTTGCCCATGGAGTCGCCGACGAGGATCACCGGGATCCCGGCCTCGTCGAAGACGGACGCGGTCATCGCGTCGTAGGCGGTCAGCATGGGCCACTTCTCGCCGCGTTCCTTGGCGAGGGTCAGGTCGCGGACGGTGATGCGCCGGGTGCCCGTGCCTCCGTACAGGGTGCGGGGGTCCGACGAGGGCGCTGTTGCGGGTTCGCGGGCAGGCGAAACGGCGTGCGTCATTGCAACTGCTCCTTGTGTCATCTCGAGGCGCCCTTACGGCGTCCCCGGACTCACCCACCATGGTGGCATCCGCGTGGCCAAAGGCGGAAGTGCTGCGGGGACCACGCCTTGCCCGGAGGATGCAATGTGCGCGTTTCGTGACAAGCGGAAGCAAGCGGAACCCCTGGCGTACGGCCGTTCGTCCTCCCGGACGTACGACCGCGTCGGGTGGTCGTGACGTACGGCACGGAAGGCTTCGGTCATCGCCTAGGGTCAAGAGGCGAGGACGGAGCGCGAGCACGGCAGTGAGGGCAGTGGCATGGCACAGGCGTACATGACGGAGTCGGGGAACGGCGGCTCGGAGCCCGAGCCCTCCGCGTCCCGCTTCCGGCGCCGGCTGGCCGAACTGCGCGGAGACCCCGGAATCTGGCGGCGCGGGCTGGTGCTGGCCGCGATCGCCCTGTTGATCTGCCTGGTCATGGTCTTCCACGCGGAGCTGCCCAATGACGTGGGCAACCTCGGCAGCCTCACCGAGACCTTCCTGCCCTGGCTGGGCCTGGCCGTCCCGCTGCTGCTGGTCGGGGCCGTCCTGCGGAAGTCCGCGACCGCGCTGATCGCGATACTGCTGACGGCCGCGGTCTGGGTGAACCTCTTCGGCGGCCTGGTCACCGACAAGTCCGGCCCCGGCGGCAACCTGGTCGTCGCCACCCACAACGTCGACGCCGACAACGCCGACCCGCGCGGCACCGCCGAATCGATCGCGAAGTCCGGGGCCGACGTACTGGCCCTGACAGAGCTCAAGGGGAGCGTCGTCCCCGTGTACGCGAAGGCCCTGGCGGGCACGTACAAGTACCACGCGGTCGAGGGCACCGTCGGGGTGTGGAGCAAGTACCCGTTGTCCTCCAGCCGGCCCGTGGACATCAAGATGGGCTGGACGCGGGCCATGCGCACCACCGTCGACACCGCCCAGGGCCAGGTGGCCGTCTTCGTCGCCCACCTGCCCTCCGTGCGGGTCAAGCTGAACGCCGGCTTCACCGCGAACCAGCGCGACAACAGCGCCGACGCGCTGGGCGCCGCGCTCGCCGGGGAACCGCTGAAGAAGGTCATCCTGCTCGGCGACCTCAACGGCACCATGAACGACCGCGCGCTGTCCGAGGTCACCTCGCAGATGCGCTCGACGCAGGGCGCGGTGGGCGACGGCTTCGGCTTCAGCTGGCCGGCGCAGTTCCCGATGGCCCGGATCGACCAGATCATGGTCCGCGGGATCGAACCGGAAGCCTCCTGGACCCTGCCGCGCACGGGCAGCGACCACCTCCCGATCGCGGCGCGGGTGACGCTCTAGCCGGGGAGTACGCGCGAACGGGGCCCCGCCGCAGATGCGGCGGGGCC
>NZ_JBHWJY010000107.1:0-25463 GCF_042731135.1 Streptomyces sp. NPDC059874 | reverse complement strand
GGGCTGGATTTGGCTGACGCCGTGCGCAATCCAGCCTCGCCGGCGTTTGAGGCGCGGGTCTGGGCGGAGCCCAGGGGGCCGCGCAGCGGCACCTTCAGCCTCGCCGGGAACAGGGGCCAGGCAGCGCGGCCCGCTACGGGCGGACGGCGGCGGCCAGGTCCGCCAGGAAGGAGGCGACGGCCGCGGGGCCCGGCAGGACCAGGTCGGCTCGGGCGGCCAGCTCGGGGACCTCCGCGGAGCCACTCGCCACCAGCAGCCCCGGCAGGCCCTCCGCCCGCCGCTTCTCCACCGCCGAGTACGCCGCCAGGTCACCCAGGTCGTCCCCCGCGTACAGCACGGCCTCCGCCGACCGCTCCGCGAGGAATTCCGTCAGGGCGACGCCCTTGTCCATGCCCGGGGGCCGGAGCTCCAGGACCGCCCGCCCCGGTTCCACCATCAGCCCGTGCCGCGCCGCCAGCTCGGCCAACGGTTCGCGCAGGGCCGCGAAGGCCGCCGCGGGATCGGAGGCCCGCCGGGTGTGCACCGCCAGCGCCCGGCCCTTCTCCTCGATCCAGGTGCCGCGCCACGCCCCGATCGAGTCGAGGAAGCCCGGCAGCTCGGCCCGTACCGCCGCCACCCCCGGGTGCTCGGCGGGGGCGTGCACGATTCCGGTGACGGCGTCCCACCGCTCGGCCCCGTAGTGGCCGAGGACCACGAGGTGCTGCAGCTCGGGGACCCCCGCGAAGCCCCCGTACCGTACGGCGACGCCCGCCGGCCGGCCGGTGATCACGGCGACCGAGTCGACTTCGGGGGCGAGGGCTGCGAGGGCCGGGACGGCCCCGGGGTGGGCTCGGGCCTGGTCCGGGTCCGGGACGATCTCGGCGAGGGTGCCGTCGAAGTCGAGGGCGACCACGGAGCGGCGGGGTGCGCGGAGCAGGGCTTCGAGTCCCTCGCGTCCGGCTGCGGTGACGGGCATCGGCAGGTGGTGCGGAGTGCTCCCCATACGGATGACCCTAATGGCCCAGCCGAATCGCGGCTACGGGGCCCACGGCCCCGCTACCGCCGCGCCCGCTGCGCTTCGCGTATGCGCCGCAGCCGGTTCACCGTGCCCGGGGCGTGGGCGAGTGCGCGCGGGTCGTCCATGAGGGTGTTGAGCAGCTGGTAGTACCGGACGGGCGTCATACCGAGCCCTTCCCGTATGGCCCGCTCCTTGACCCCGGGCCCGGGCCAGGTCCGGCCTTCGTACGCGAGCACCGCGGCCTCGGTGGCCGTCAACTGCCCCTCGTCCGTCATACGGCCAGATTAACGCCGCCCACCGACACCCACCCCCGGCCTCCGGCAGGGCCGAGGTTTTGGCCGACGGGGGGAGCGGGGGCACTGCGGGGCGTCCCCGCAGGACGAGCGCGCAACCACCGCTCACGTGCCGCAGCACTGCCCGCAGGCGCGAGGACGAGGAGACGCCCCGGAGGGACACCGCGGACCAGGCCGCGCGGTCACGGCCCCCGCCCGGGGAAAACCTCAGCCTCTCCGGCGATTGAGGAGCGGGGCCCGGGGCAGCGCCCCGGCAACGGCGCCGCACCCGCCCGCCCGGCAAGCGCAGCGCAAAGGCAGCGCAGCGCAGCCCAAAGGCAGGGTCACCGCGCGTCGGCCGCCCGCGCCGCCGTCGCGATGTCCTCCAGTACCTTCGCGGGCTGCCCGCCCGGCTGCACGGTGGTGCCGATCTTCTGCTTGATGTCCTCGCTGACGCCCGCCCAGGACTTCTTGCCGACGGGGTAAAGCTTCGCGTTCGGCAGGGCGGTCAGGAAGGTCTTCAGCTGCGCCGCGGAGCCTCCCGTCCGGGCCTCCATGGCGCGGTAGCCGCTCGTGGTGGCCGGCAGCAGGTCGTACGTGCCGGTGAAGGCCGTCACGTTCTGCGGCTCGTACAGGTAGTCCAGGAACTTCCCGGACTCCTTGCGGTGCCCGTTCTTGAAGGCCATGACCCAGTCGGCGACGCCCATCGCCGAGGGGTCGGAGCCGTCGGCGGTCGGCAGCGCGACCATGCCGAACTTCACGCCCTTGGCGGCGGCCTGCTTCAGCAGCGTCGGGTGTCCGTTGAGCATGCCGACCTCGCCCCGCGTGAAGGCGTCGAAGGCGGCCTGCCGGTCGAGCTTGCCCGGTTCGACGGAGCCGGTGAGGCCCTGGCCGACCATCTTGTCCCGGAGGAACTCCAGGGCCTTGATGTTGTCCGGGGAGTCGATGGCGTACCCCTCTTCGTTGTCGGTGTAGCCGCCACCGCCCGCGAGGGTCCACATCATCGTCTCGGCCTGTGCCTCCTCGCGGCCCAGCGGCACCGCGAAGGGGGTGGGGACGCCGGCGCCCTTGAGCTTCTTGGCCGCGGCCTCCAGGTCGGCCCAGTTCTTCGGCTGCCAGCCGGCGGCCGCGGCCTTGGCGTCCTTCCCGATGACGCCCGCGTCCGTCAACAGCTTCTCGTTGTAGAAGAGCAGCCTGGTGCTGGCCACGAAGGGCAGCCCGTACTGGACGCGCTTGACCTTGCCCGCGTCGGCGAGGGGCGCGAGGAAGTCGGCCTCGGTGCGTACGGAGAGCAGTTCCTCGGCCGTGTACAGCTTTCCGGCGGCCGCGTAGTCGGCGTACGCGCCGATCTGGGCGATGTCGGGGGCCTTGCCAGCCTTGACCATGCCGGCGACCTTGGCGTCGACCTCCGACCAGGAGTAGACGCTGACCTCGACGTGCACGCCCGGGTTGGCCTTCTCGAAGCCGTCGGCGAGGCCCTTCCAGTAGGCCGCGGAGGAGTTCTGCGGATTGTCCCCGTAGTCGGCCGCCACGACCCGCAGGGTCACCTCGTTGTCCCCGGTGAGTCCCTCGGCGGCTCCGCAGCCGGTGAGTGCCACAGCGGTCAGGCACAGTGCGGCGCCGGTCGCGGCCAGGCTCTGGTAACGGCCCTTCACGGTTCTCGATCCACCCCTTGTCGTACGTACGATCCACGTAAGGTCTACACCACTTTGGCGGCTCGTCCACATCCGGAACGGCGCCGTGTCCGGTTCGTTGCCGGACCGGGCCCCTGACCTCGGTCCCGAATTTGTATGGCCACTCAACAATCCCCCTCACTGGACTAGACCTTTCCCCGCCGAGCACGCGAGACTGTCCCTGTGAAACCCGTGAAACACGTCATCGCCCTCGATGTGGGCGGCACCGGGATGAAGGCCGCCCTGGTCGCCGCCGACGGCACCCTGCTCCACGAGGCCCGCCGCGCCACCGGCCGCGAGCGGGGCCCCGAAGCCGTCGTCGAGACGATCCAGGACTTCGCCGCCGAGCTCCTCGACACCGGCCGGGAGCGCTTCGGCGAGCCCGCCTCCGCCGCCGGAGTCGCCGTCCCCGGCATCGTCGACGCCGACAACGGGATCGCCGTCTACGCGGCGAACCTGGGCTGGCGGGACGTACCGATGCGCGAGCTGCTCGGCAGGCGCCTCGGCGGCATCCCCGTCGCCCTCGGCCACGACGTCCGCACGGGCGGACTCGCCGAAGGCCGCATCGGCGCCGGCCGGGGCGCCGACCGCTTCCTCTTCGTACCGCTCGGCACCGGCATCGCCGGAGCCATCGGCATCGCCGGCCGCATCGAGGCCGGCGCCCACGGCTACGCGGGCGAGATCGGCCACATCGTGGTGCGCCCCGGCGGCCCCGCGTGCGGCTGCGGCCAGTACGGCTGCCTGGAGACCCTCGCCTCCGCCTCCGCCGTCAGCCGCGCCTGGTCCGCCGCCTCCGGCGACCCCGAGGCCGACGCCGCGGACTGCGCCAAGGCCGTCGAGTCCGGTGACCCGCGCGCCCGGGAGGTCTGGCACGGCGCGGTCGGCGCCCTCGCCGACGGGCTGGTCACCGCGATCACGCTGCTCGACCCGCGCACGCTGATCATCGGTGGCGGGCTCGCCGAGGCGGGGGAAACCTTGTTCACACCACTACGGACGGCCGTGGAGGAGCGCGTGACGTTCCAGCGGCTGCCCCACATCGTTCCGGCGGCCCTCGGGGACACCGCCGGATGCCTGGGCGCAGGGCTGCTCGCCTGGGACCTACTCGCCACGGAGGTACCTGCCTGATGTCCGGAAGCGCACACAGCACCGTTCTTTCCGGCGCCAGGGTGGTGCTGCCCACCGGGATCGTGGCGGGTGGCCGCGTCATCGTCGAGGGCGACCGGATCGCCGGCAGCGCCCACGAGGGCGCGCGGGTCGTCGACCTGTCGGGGCACTGGATCGTCCCCGGCTTCGTGGACATGCACAACCACGGCGGCGGCGGCGCCTCCTTCACCTCCGGCACCGCCGAGGAGGTCCTGAAGGGCGTCCGGACCCACCGCGAGCACGGCACCACCACGCTGGTCGCCTCCACCGTCACCGGGGAGCTGGACGAACTGGCCCGGCGCGCGGGGCTGCTGGCCGAGCTCACCCAGCAGGGCGAGATCGCGGGCATCCACTTCGAAGGGCCGTTCATCAACGCCTGCCGCAAGGGCGCGCACAAGGAGGAACTGCTGCGCGACCCCGACCCGGCCGAGGTCCGCAAGCTCGTCGACGCCGCGCACGGCACCGCGCGCATGTTCACCCTCGCCACCGAACTGCCGGGCGGCCTGGACTCCGTACGGCTGCTGGCCGAACACGGCGTCATCGCCGCGATCGGCCACACGGACTCCACGTACGAGCAGACGCGCCAGGCCATCGACGCGGGCGCGACCGTCGCCACTCACCTGTACAACGCGATGCCCGGCATGGAACACCGGGCCCCGGGCCCGATCGCGGCGCTGCTGGAGGACGAGCGGGTCACCATCGAGCTGATCAACGACGGCGTCCACCTGCACCCCGCGATGCTGGAACTGGCCTTCCACCACGCAGGCGCCCACCGGGTGGCGCTCATCACCGACGCGATGGACGCGGCCGGCTTCGGCGACGGGACCTACCACCTCGGCCCGCTGGAAGTCGAGGTCAAGGAGGGTGTGGCCCGGCTCGTCGAGGGCGGCTCCATCGCCGGCTCGACGCTCACCCTGGACACCGCCTTCAAGCGCTCGGTCACCCTCGACAAGCTGCCGGTGGAGTCCGTGGTCCAGGCGATCTCCGCCAACCCGGCCAAGCTGATCGGCCTCTACGACGAGATCGGCTCGCTGGAGCCCGGCAAGTACGCGGACCTCGTCGTCCTGGACGCCGCCTTCGACCTGAAGGGCGTCATGCGGCGCGGCGAATGGATCGTCAACCCCGCCGCCTGAGCGGTGTTCTGACGGCCAAGCGGCGGTACGGAAGAAGGCGGTCGGCCCCGAGAACTGGGCCGACCGCCTTCCGTTTGGCATGATCCCGGCAGCAACAGACCCGGGGGTGCCCAATGATCCTGACCGTGACGCTCAACACCGCGCTCGATGTCACGTACCGCGTGCCGCGACTGCTTCCGCACGCCTCGCACCGGGTCACGGCCGTCACCGAACGCCCCGGCGGCAAGGGGCTCAACGTCGCCCGGGTGTTGGCCGCGCTCGGCCACGAGGTGACGGCGACGGGCTTCGCGGGCGGCCCGGTGGGCGCCGTCGTACGGGAGCTGCTGGCCGCCGGGGCCCCCGGAGTGACCGACGCCCTCGTGCCCTGCGCGCAGACCACCCGCCGCACCCTCGCCGTGGTCGACGAGGCCTCCGGCGACACCACCCAGTTCAACGAGCCCGGCCCGCTGGTCACCCCGGCGGAGTGGTCGCTGTTCCTGTCCCGGTACGAGGCCCTGCTGGCCGGCGCCCGGGCGGTCGCCCTGTGCGGGAGCCTCCCGCCGGGCGTGCCCGTGGGCGCGTACGCGGTGCTCGTCCGCCAGGCCCGCGCGGCCGGGGTACCGGTCCTCCTGGACGCCGGCGGGGAGGCCCTGCGCCGCGGGGTCGCCGCCCGCCCGGAGATCATCAAGCCGAACGCCGCCGAGCTGGCCGAGCTCACCGGCTCCCGCGACCCGCTGCCCGCCACCCGCGACGCCCGCCGCCGCGGCGCGCACGCGGTGGTCACCTCGCTGGGCCCGGCCGGCCTGGTGGCCGCGACCGCCGGGGGCACCTGGCAGGCGGCCCCGCCCCGCCCGCTGTCCGGGAACCCCACCGGAGCGGGCGACTCCGTGGTCGCCGGCCTGCTGTCCGCCCTGGTGGAGGGCCTGGACTGGCCGGAACGCCTGACCCGCGCGGTGGCCCTGTCGGCGGCCACGGTGCTCGCCCCGGTGGCGGGAGAGTTCGACCCCCGCACCTACGAGGAGGTCACCCGGAGCGTGGCGGTCACCTCGCTCCCGTGACGGCGCGCGGGAAGACGGAAGGGGAGGCACCCGTGAGGGCGCCTCCCCTTGCGTCTTCGTCCTGCCGTCAGCGCTTGATGTGACCCGAGCCCAGCTCCAGCTGGTCGAAGATCGCGTCGCACTGGTTGCCGGGCTCGCACGAGATCTTCAGCGCGTTCGAGCCCTTCTTGAGGGTGATCCACGCGTAGGTGCGCGTCCAGCCCTTGTCCCAGGCCCCGTCCGCCGCCTTGGCGAAGTTGGACAGGTTCAGCGACTGGTTCGGGCTCTGCCCGTTGACCGTGAGCGTCGCCTTGCCGTCCTTGCCGGGAACGCCGTAGTTGACGAACAGCGTGTAGTCACCCGCCTCCGGCACCTCCACCGTCCAGGTGAGCGCCGCACCGGGCTGGTTGAAGCCGCCGACGTACTGGCCGCTCGAACTCTTCGAACCCGGCACGGCACTCTCCGGCCTCGCGCCACCGCTCAGCACCATGCCCGCACCGGCCGCCTCGCCCTTCGGCAGCGGGGCCTGCGACGCCTGCGGGGAGCTCGGGGGCGGGCTCGACGGGTTCTGCGGGGCGGCCGACTGCTGGTTGCCGCCCGCGTTGTCCTTGTTCTTGTCCTTGTTCTTGTCGCCGAAGGCCACGGCCGCACCGATGCCGATCGCGACCGCGGCGACCACCGCGACCGCCGCGATCAGCAGGCCCTTGCGGCTGGAGCCGCCGCCGTGGCCACCGTGGCCACCGGAGTGCGAGATCGCCTGGGTCTGGTGCTGCGGGGGCTGCTGCTGCGGCGGAACGCCGTAGCCGCCCGCCTGGAGCGCCTCCGGGGCCTGGTACTGCGCCTGGTAGGGCTGCTGCTGCGCGGGCACCTGACCGCGCTGGCCGCCGTTCCTGCGCTCGCCGACCGTCCGCACCTGGTGGTGGGAGGTACGGGGAACTCCGGGCTGCGCGCCGGAAGGACCGCCTGCCGCGGGCCCCGGGTAGCCGTATCCACCGCCCTGACCGGGCGGGACGGCACCGGCGGCCTGGCCGTCCGCGTAGAGATAGCCGAACGGATCGTCGTCCTCGGGCTTGTTCGCCCCACCGTGCGGTCCGTTGTTCGCGGGCGTCGTCATCGCAGGTCACTCCTTTCGACCCCCGGGAGCCTACCCCGAACAGGTGCGCCCACGGGTGACAGATCGCCTCAGCCGGCCCTTCGGTGTGCCTTGGAGCGAGACCTTTTCTCGATGTACATGCGCTGGTCGGCCGAGCGCAGCACCTCGTCCGCGGACATGCCGCAGCTGGCCCAACCGATGCCGAAACTCGCCCCGACACGCACCGCACGGCCGTCCACGCGGATCGGCGGGATGATCGCGTTGCGCAGCCGGACCGCGAGATCGGCGGCGTCCGCCGCGCCCAGTCCGTCGGCAAGGACGACGAATTCGTCACCACCCAGCCGAGCGACGGTGTCACCGTCCCTGACGCCCGTCGTGAGCCGCCGGGCCACCTCGATCAGGACCGCGTCGCCCGTGTGGTGCCCGAACCGGTCGTTGATCGACTTGAAGCCGTCGAGGTCGCAGAAGAGCACCGCGAGCCCCTTGGTCCCGTCGTCGATGTCGGTCGCGGGCGCCACCGTGTGCACGTGGTGGTCGTACGGGCCGTCCGGGGCGGCCAGCGCCCCGGGGAACTCGAAGGGGTCGGACGCGACCGAGCCGTCGGATCCGTCGGGCCGGAACTCCGGCCTGAAGTCGGGCCGGAAGTCGGGTTGAAAGCCGTGCTCACCGGCACCACCCGCCTCGCCGTGCACCTCGTGGCCCTCGTAGGCGGCGTCGAGGGCCTCGACGGCGGTGGCCCGTACGGACTGTGGTCTACGGCACAGCCGCGCGCCGAGCCGGGAGCGCAGCTCGGCGCTGTTGGGCAGACCGGTCAGCGAGTCGTGGCTGGCCCGGTGGGCGAGCTGGAGCTCGTGCCGCTTGCGCTCCTCGATGTCCTCGACGTGGGTGAGGAGGAACCGCGGCCCGTCGGCGGCGTCGGCCACGACGGAATTGCGCAGCGAGACCCACACGTACGTGCCGTCGCGCCGCCCGAGCCGCAGCTCGGCGCGGCCGCCCTCGGCGGAGGTGCGCAGCAGGGTGCCGATGTCCTCGGGGTGGACCAGGTCGGAGAAGGAGTAGCGGCGCAGTACGGACGCGGGCCGCCCGAGCAGCCGGCACAGCGCGTCGTTGGTGCGCAGCAGCCGCCCGTGCTGGTCCCCGCCCATCTCGGCGATGGCCATGCCGCTGGGCGCGTACTCGAACGCCTGGCGGAACGACTCTTCACTGGCCCGCAGGGCCTGCTGTTCGCGCTCCAGCCGGACCAGGGCCCGCTGCATGTTCGCGCGGAGCCTGGCGTTGCTGATCGCGATCGCGGCCTGGAAGGCGTACATCTGGAGCGCCTCGCGGCCCCAGGCGCCGGGCCGGCGGCCGTTGCGGGGCCTGTCCACCGAGACGACACCGAGGAGTTCCCCGCCGGACGCGTACATCGGCGCGTACAGCCGGTCCTCGGGGTGCCACTCGTCCTCGAAGCGGGGTTCGGGGCCCTCCGTGTGCCACTGGGGGACGTCGTCCTCCATGAGGACCCAGCCCTCGGTGTGCGGGATGAAGCGGAGGCCGTCCCAGTTCTCACCCATCGTCAACCGGCGTTCCCAGGAGGTGCGGGAGCCGACGCGACCGGTGATGAGGGCCTCGGCGGAGGGGTCTCCGGCGAAGGCGGCGACGACGAGATCACCGTCGGGGCGTACGAGGTTCACACAGGCGAGTTCGTAGCCGAGACCCACGACGATGCCGTCCACGACGGTCTGCAGAGTGTCCGCCAGGCTCCGGGCCGTATTGAGCTCGGCCACCACCCGGTGCAGCTGCCGCAGGGTCGCAAGACGGACGTACGGCTCCGACTCGGTCTCCATTGCTCGCTCTCCCCGAGACCTCGACAGCAACTCCAGGTTTGTCATCGGCGTTTCGTTGCGGTGTCCCGTCCACTGAATCACAGTGAGCTGTGCGGCAGGTACACAGGGTCAACAAATCTTGCTCTCTGTGACTCAAGTCACATGAGATGACCAATAGTGCGCGCGAGGAGCCGGCGGATTGGGAGCGCTCCCGGCCGTTCCGGGGGCAAACATACGCCGCGGCCTAGGTCGAGAGACGGTGGCACGCCTCGGCCCCGGGCCCGATGTGGGCGCGGGGACGCGAGATTAGCGTTCGAGCGTGCCCAAGACGACCCCCGTAACCACCCTTGCCCGACGAAGCCCCCATGCTGAGGGGGTGAGCAACGACGAGTTCCGGGCCGCCATGTCCCGGCTGGCGGCGGGCGTGTGCCTGATCACCGCACACGAAACCCCCCTGACGGCCGACGGTCCGCGCGGTGAGGACGTCGGCATGACGGCGACCGCGTTCATGTCCGTGTCCCTGGACCCGCCCCTGGTACTGGTGAGCCTGCGCGAGGGCTCCCGGATGGACGACCTGTTGGCGGAGCAGCCGCTGTGGGCGGTCTCGGTCCTCTCCGAGCACCAGCTCCAGGTCGCGGGCCGGTTCGCGATGAAGGGCCGGATCAGCGACCGCCTGCTCTTCGCGGACGTCCCGTACGTACGCGGCGAAGCCTCGGGCGCACCGCTGCTGACGGGCGCGCTCGCCACACTGGAGTGCCGTACGGAGAACCGCGTCGAGGCGGGCGACCACACCCTGGTCATCGGCCGCGTCCTGACGGCCGCCCTCCCGAACCCGGACTCGCCCCCACTGACCTACTTCCGCGGCCGCTACCGCCACCTGGGCCAGTAGCCCCGGCAAAATCCAGCCCCGCGTGGCACACCCTCCCCGGCCGCGCCCAGCCTCGCCGGGCAAAACCCAGCCCCGCCGGCGTTTGAGGCGCGGGGTCCGGGGCGGAGCCCCGATCTTTCAGCCTCGCCGGCGTTTGAGGCGCGGGCCCGGGGCGGAGCCCCGATCTTTCAGCCCCGCCGGCGTTTGAGGCGCGGGGTCCGGGGCGGAGCCCCGGCAACGGCGGCGCACCCGCCCGCCCCGGGACTACCAGTCCCGCCCGGTACGCCCCCGCTTCGTCTCCGCCCGGGCCTTCTTCTCCCGCAGCCGCCGCTCGTTGATCCCGCGCGGGATCTTCGTCGCCCGCCGCACCTTCGGCGGCGGCGCCGTCGCCTCCGCCAGCAGCGACGCCAGCCGGACCAGCGCCATCTCCCGATTGCGGAACTGCGAGCGGTGCTCGGAGGCCCGTACGGTCACCACCCCGTCGACCAGCCGCGAGGCGAGCCGCTCCAGCGCCCGCTCCTTCCACACCTCGGGCAGCGCCTTTGTCGCCGCGAGGTCGAAGAGGAGCTCGACGCGCGAGTCCGAGGTGTTGACGTGCTGCCCGCCCGGCCCGGAGGAACGCGAGAACCGCCAGGCGAGCTCCCCCTCGGGGAGCGCGACCGAACCGCGGATGACATAGGGACCAGGCATGCCCCCTATGATCCGCGCCCGCCGCCGCGCCGTCACCCGCATTTACCGCCACGCCGGTACGGTCGTCCCGAATTCACGCGGGAACCTGCCCGCCCCCTCGTGGCGTTATAGGGGTCAGCGGTAATTTGGCCGCCTGTACGTGATGTACGTGCATGTCGGATGAGGAAAGGGACATTCCATGGCTGTCAGCCTGTCCAAGGGCGGCAACGTCTCGCTCACCAAGGAGGCCCCGGGCCTCGCTGCCGTCACGGTCGGCCTCGGCTGGGACGTCCGCACCACCACCGGTGTCGACTTCGACCTCGACGCCTCGGCGATCGCGGTGAACCCGACGGGCAAGGTCGTCTCCGAGGGCCACTTCGTCTTCTTCAACAACCGGTCCACCCCGGACCAGACCATCGTCCACACCGGTGACAACCGCACCGGCGAGGGCGCGGGCGACGACGAGGCGATCAACGTCAACCTCGCCGGCCTCCCGGCCGACGTGGACAAGATCGTCTTCCCGGTGTCCATCTACGACGCCGAGACCCGCAGCCAGAACTTCGGCCAGGTCCGCAACGCGTACATCCGCGTCGTGAACCAGGCCGGCGGCGCCGAGATCGCCCGCTACGACCTCTCCGAGGACGCGGCCACCGAGACCGCCATGGTCTTCGGCGAGCTCTACCGCAACGGCGCCGAGTGGAAGTTCCGCGCGGTCGGCCAGGGTTACGCCTCCGGCCTCACCGGCATCGCGCAGGACTTCGGCGTCAACGTCTGAGTCCGACTCCGGCTCTGACTCTGAGTCCGAGCGACACCACTGGTGGATCCCCCTCCCGGCCGTCCGGGGAGGGGGCTCCCTCAGGGGATGCTCCGTTACCGTTCGGTAGGTGATCCTCCAACCGCTCGTCCCCGTCGACGGCGCACTGCCGGGCCCGGTCCTCACCGAGATCGCCGCCCTCTACTCGACGAACCACGCCTTCTTCGAGCTCAGCGGTGACTTCCCCGACCCCGACCGCATCACGGTCGAGCAGGTCGCGACCGCCCTCGCGGACGAACTCGCCCACGACGGCGCCGAGGTGCTCCTCGCCCGTTCCGCCGGCCGCCTCGTGGGGCTCGCCGCCACCCTCGCCCACCATCCCGACCCGGCCTCCGAGGACCCGGACCCGTGGATCGGGCTGCTGCTCATCGACGCCACCTCGCACCGCGAGGGCCACGGCCGCTCCGTGGCCACCCTGGTCGAAGACCGATTCCGCGCCGCCGGCCGGACGGGCGTGCGGATCGCCGTACTGGACAACAACCCCAAGGCCGTCGCCTTCTGGGAATCCCAGGGCTACGCGTCCCTGCGCCGGGCCAAGGACCGCGAACTGGGCCGCGACTGCACGGTGATGCGCAAGGCCCTCGACACGCTCTAGCGGGGACGGTCCTGCCCGTACAGCCAGACGTCCCAGACCTTCTTCAGGTCGTGGCCCGTCCGCTCCTCGGCGTACGCGGTGAACTCGGCCGTGCTCGCGTTCCCGTGCCGGTGGTCGGCGGCCCAGCCGCGCACCAGGTCGAAGAACTTCGCGTCGCCGACCTCCTGCCGGATCCGGTGCAGGACCATCGCGCCCCGGTAGTACACCGGGTTCCCCGAGATGTGCTCGGGCCCGGGCGGGTCGGCGGGCGGGAAGGCGTCCCAGTCGGAGTCGGCGGCCTCGTCGACGTCGGTGTCGCCGGCCAGGAACGCCTCGAAGTGCTTCTGCGCGCCGGCCCCGCCGTGGTCCTCGGCCCACAGCCACTCGGCGTAGGTGGCGAAGCCCTCGTTCAGCCACATGTCCTTCCAGGACTTCGGCGACACCGAGTTGCCGAACCACTGGTGGGCCAGCTCGTGCAGCACGAGCTCCTCTTCCTGGGGCGCACCGGGGAAGACGGGTCTGGTCTGGGTCTCCAGCGCGTAGGTCAGACTGCCCTTCGGCAGCACGATCGCCCCCGCCGTGGTGAACGGATAGGGCCCGAACCGGCCGCTGCCCCACTCCACCATCTCCGGCAGACGCGCGAGCGTGCCCGCGCTCCCGGCCTCCTCCCCCGGCGCCACCGCGTTGTAGACGGAGACACCCGACGCCGTCTTCCCGGTCGTCACCTTGTACGGGCCCACGACCGCGGTCGCCAGATAGCTCGCCATCGGCTCCGGGCTGTGCCACGCGAACTCGGTCCGACCGTCACCGGTGTCGGTGCGGGAGCGCAACTCGCCGTTCGACAGGGCCTCGTAACCGTGCGGGACGGTCAGCGTGATGTCGTACGTGGCCTTGTCGCTCGGGTGGTGATTGCCGGGGAACCAGGCCATCGACCCGATCGGCTCGCCGACGGCGACGGCGCCGCCGCCATCCGGACCGCCCTTGGTGACGATCCACCCCTCCTTGGAGGAGTCGGCGTCCACGAGGGCCTTCGGCTTGCCGCCGTAATCGACCTCGACGCGGAAGACCTCGCCCTTCTTCAGGTCCTCGGCGGGCCGCACGGTCAGCTCGTTGCCGGTGCGGTTGTGGCGGGCCGGCTCGCCCTGCACGGTCACGCCCTCGACCTTCAGACCGCTGAGGTCGAGGTTGAAGGAGCTGAGTCCCTGCTCGGCGCGGGCCGTGATGACGGCCGTGGCGTTCAACTGCCCGGAGGTGGGGGTCCCCCCGCCGGAGGCAGGGGGAGGGTCGTAGTCCAGGTCCAGCGCGTAGTGGTCGACCTGGTAGCCGCCGTTGCCGGCCTTGGGGAAGTACGGATCGCGCAGCCCGGACGCACCCGGCCGCCCCTGCACCGTGCCACCCGTACACCCCGTGGTGAGGGCGAGCAGGGCGGCTACGGCAGGGACGGCGAGGCGGGAGAGCGCGCGGTGTTCCACGCACTCGATCCTAAGCGGGTGCCCTTCGGAACCTATTTGACCTACTTGGCGAGGGCGTCGACGCCGGCCTTCGCGAACTTCTCGTCCAGGTCGCCGCTCGGGGCGCCGGCCACACCGATACCCGCGACCGGGGCACCGTTCGCCTGGACCGGGACGCCGCCACCGAGGAAGAGGGTGCCGGGGATGTCCTTCAGGTTCGGGGCCTGGGCGAGACGACCCACGAGCACCGAGGTCGGGGCGTTCCAGGACACGGCGGTGAAGGCCTTGCGCTGGGCCGACTCGTAGGACTGCGGGCCGGCGCCGTCGCCGCGCAGGGTGACGATGGTGTTGCCGTTGCGGTCCACCACCGCGACGGTCACCTTCTGGTTCTCGGCCTGGGCGGCCTGGAGGGAGGCCTGGGCGGCGCGGGTGGCGGCGTCGATGGTCAGGTGGGTGCTGGTGGTGAAGTTCTTGTCGCTCACCTCGTCCTTCTTCGCGACGGCGGTGGCCGGCGCGGAGTTGGCGGCGGGGCTGGCGCTGGCGCTGACGGCACCGAAGGTCCCGGCGCCCAGGGCGACGGCGAGGGCGGTACCGGTGAGAACGCGGGTGCGGGTGTTCATCTCTGCTCCTGAGTACGGTGACACGGTGACGGCATCGGGGCGATCGGCGAGCGGGCCGGCGGTGCTGAGCGGCCCGGCTCCTTGCCTGCTCCAAGCCTGAGCCCGAACCCCCCGCCACCCCGTCCCCGTACCGGCTCCCCCCGCCCACCGCACCGGTTGACCCGCGGGTCATCCGATCGGTCGATGCGGACCGGCTCCACGCCGGTATTGGCTGGTCAGACCACACCCAGCCCCGCCGGGCAAACCATCCCCGCCGGGCAGAACCAGCCTCGCCGGCGTTTGAGGCGCGGGGTCCGGGGCGGAGCCCCGATCTTCAGCCCCGCCGGCGTTTGAGGCGCGGGGGCCCGGGGGCAGCGCCCCCGGCAACGGCGCCGCACCCGCCAACCCACCCGCACCGGCAAACCCGGCAAACCCAGCGGCGCCCCCGGCAGCGGCACCGCACCCGGCAGACAATGGACCCATGCCCGAGCCCAGGAGCACCCGGTGAGCCACCCCGCCAACAACCCCGACACCCGAACCCTGGCCACGGTCGCCCACACCGCGTTCTTCCTGCTCCTCGGCGCATCCCTGGCCCGCTTCCTGCTCCGCCACCCCGGCGACCCCCGTACCCCGTGGATCATCGCCCTCAGCATCACCCTGGCCCTGCTCTACGTGCTCGGCCCCGTACTCGGCCCCGCCCTCGGCGCCGCCCCCACCCCCCGCCGCCTCGTCTGGCTCGGCCTGGTCGTCGCCACCTGGGTGGTCCTGGTCGTCCTCGCGCCGAGCTTCGCCTGGTGCGCCGTCCCCCTCTTCTTCACCGCCCTGCGCACCCTCCCCCCACGCGCCGCGATCGTCCTGGTCGCCCTCCTCACCGGCCTCGTCGTCGTCGCCCAGCTCAAGCTCGCCAAGGCCTTCGACCCCAACCTCCTCCTGGCCCCGCCGGCCGTCGCCGCCCTCGCCACCGCCGTCTTCGTCCACATGGAACGCCAGGCCCAGGCCCAGCGCGCGCTCATCGACGACCTGATCCGCACCCGCCGGGAACTGGCCGCCACCGAACGCCGCGAAGGCACCCTCGCCGAGCGGCAGCGCCTCTCGATGGAAATCCACGACACCCTCGCCCAGAACCTGTCCAGCCAGCAGATGCTGCTCCAGGCCGCCGACCGCACCTGGGACACCGACCCGGCCACCGCCCGCGCGCACGTCCGTACCGCCACCGGCATCGCCGCACACGGCCTCTCCGAGGCCCGTCGGCTCGTCCACGACCTGGCCCCCTCCGAGCTCGCCGACGGCGCCGGCCTCGCCGACGCCCTGCGCTCCCTGGACGCGGGCCCCCACATCGAAGTCCGCTTCCACCTGGAGGGCACCTCCAGCCCGCTCCCGGACCGCGTCCAGTCGGCCCTGCTGCGCATAGCCCAGGGCGCCCTCGCCAACATCCGCGAGCACTCCGGCGCCCGTACCGCCGCACTCACCCTGAGCTTCCTCGGGGACCAGGTCGTCCTGGACATCGCCGACGACGGCCACGGCTTCACCGAGCCCCGCCCCGGCGCGGTCGAACGCGGCCACGGCCTCCCCGCCATGCGGGCCCGCGTCCGCCAGCTCGGCGGCACCCTCACCATCGAATCCACGCCGGGCGAGGGCACCGTCCTCTCCGCGGCCATCCCCCTGGAGACAGCCCCATGACGACGATCCTCCTCTGCGACGACCACATCGTCGTCCGCGCCGGACTCCTCGCCCTCCTCGGCAGCGAACCCGACATCGAGGTCCTCGGCGAGGCGGGCAGCGGCGAGGAGGCCGTGGCCCTGGCCGCCAAACTCCACCCCGACGTGGTCCTGATGGACCTCCAGCTCGGCGAGGGCATCGACGGTGTGGAAGCCACCCGCCGCATCACCGCCGCCCCCAACCCGCCGCACGTCCTGGTCCTCACCACGTACGACACGGACGCGGACATCACCCGCGCCATCGGCGCGGGCGCGACCGGCTACCTCCTCAAGGCGGAACGCCCGGAGGAACTCTTCGCCGCCATCCACTCGGCGGCCCAGGGCCGCACCACCCTCTCCGCGCCCGTCGCCAGCCGCGTCATGGCCCACATGCGCGGCAGCCGCCCCACCCTCACCGACCGCGAGCTCGACATCCTCGGCCAGCTCGCGCGCGGTCTGGGCAACCGCGAGATCGCCCGGGCCCTCTTCATCAGCGAGGCCACGGTCAAGACGCACCTGGGCCGCATCTACGACAAGCTCGGCGTCGACACCCGCGCGGGCGCCGTCTCGGTGGCCAAGGAGCAACGCCTCCTCTCCTCTTGACGCGCCCCTCCGGCGGGTCTGTGGCCTGCCCCGAAGCCCCGCCGGCGGTGAGCACCGCACCGGACCCGTGACACCATCGGGTACGTGCTCGACATCGGCTACTCCCTCTCCCGGCGCTTCCCGGACCCCCCGCAGACCGACTACCGCTCGGCGGACGTCCACTCCCTGCGCCACGACCTGTTCTGCGGGGACGTCTACCTCGCGGACACCGTCAAGGACCGGGAGGTGTCCACAGCCTGGGGATGGGTGCCCGTCCTGGACTTCGCCTGGGCGCTGTGCGACATCGTCGAACAACTCGACCAAGATCCCCGGGGCAGCCGTTCCGCCCGCAGCCAGTACGCCGAACTCGACTTCACCGAGTCCACGGACCGCATGCTCTTCGAGCGCCGCTTCGGCTGGGTCGACATCGAGGCCGATTGGATGCCGACCGAGGAAGAACCACTGACCTTCAGCCACCGCCTGCTGCGCCGCGAGGCCCGCGACTTCCTCCACGACCTGATCGCGGACCTCGTCGACATGCACGACGGCCTCGCCGACAACCCGGCCATCTGGATGCTCCAGTCCCGCTTCCCCCGCGTCCCGGCCTAACCCGAGCCGCACCCGGCACACGGCACATTCAGCCCCGCCGGCGATTGAGGCGCGGGGCCCGGGGCGGAGCCCCGAATCCTTAAGCCGCACCCAGCACACGGCACCAGCCACACCCAGCCCCGCCGGCGATTGAGGCGCAGGGCCCCGGGACGGAGTCCCGGCGGCGGCCCGGCCCAACCCACCGGCCCGCTACGGAAGCACCCGCACGCCCAGCTGCGCAGCCATCGCCGGGGCCAGGTCGAACAGCTGCCCCGGGCTGATCACCGCCCCGCCCAGCGCCTCCACCCCGCGCGCGATCCGCAGCTCGGCAGCCGCCCGCAGGTCCACGTCGGTCATCCTCACCCCGCTGAAGTCCACCCCCCGCACCGCGCAGTCCCGGAACTCCACCCGCTCCAGCACCGCACCCCCGAAGTCCGGCTCCACCAGCACGCACCCCTCGAAGACCACGTCCTTGAGCCGTGCCTTCCGCAGGTTCAGGTAGTCGATCTTGCCGCCGCGGACCAGCACCCGCTCCAGCACCGCCCCGTGCAGCTGCACCCCGCCCAGCCGGGCGTCCACCAGCTCCACGTCCCGCCACGACGACCCCGACAGGTCGGTCCCCACCCCCCGGACCCCCTCCAGCACCGAGTCCAGGAACCGCGCCTTCGCCAGCCCCGCCTCGTCCAGCGCGCAGCGCCGCACCGCGCAGTCCATGAACCGCGCCCCGATCCCCTCCTGCCCCACCAGGTCCCGGTCCGTGAACTCCAGCCCGTCGTAGTCCCCGTCCGGCTCCAGCTCACCGCCCTCCCACACCGCCAACTCCGGCAGCCGCACCTCCGGCCGCCGCGCCGCCTTCACCGTCTGTCGTTGGCCTGTGCCCGCCATGCACCCATCGTGGCCGACGGCACCGACAATCCCCGGTCCCTTGACCTCAACCCCGCTTGAGGTCAGAGGCTGTCCGCATGACAACTCCCCTGGACACGCCCGCGAAAGCACCCGCAAATGCACCCGCGAATGCACCCGCGAACCCGCCCGCTGACACCCGCATGAACGCCGTCCTCCTGCACTCCTTCGGCCCCGCCGAGAACCTCTCCTACGAGCCCACCGCCACCCCCTCCCCCGCCCCCGGCCAGGTCCGCATCGCCGTGGCCGCCGCCGGCGTGCACCTCCTCGACACCGCCCTGCGCCAAGGCGTCCAGGGCCCCGCACCCGCCCTCCCCGAGCTCCCCACCATCCCCGGCCGGGAGGTCGCCGGTACCGTCGACGCCCTCGGCCCCGGCACCGACCCCGCCTGGCTCGGCAAGCCCGTCGTCACCCACCTCGGCTTCGCCCCCGGCGGCTACGCCGAGTACGCCGTCGCCGACGCCGACCGCCTCCACGCCGTACCCCCCGGCCTCGACCCCGCCGAGGCCGTCGCCATGATCGGCACCGGCCGCACCACCCTCGGCATCCTCCAGTTCGCCGACCTCGGCCCGCACTCCACCGCCCTGATCCCGGCCGCCGCCGGCGGCATCGGCACCCTGCTCGTCCAGTACGCGAAGAACGCCGGCGCCACCGTCATCGCCCTCGCCGGCGGGCCCGCCAAAACCGCCCTCGCGGCCGCGAACGGCGCCGACCTCGCCCTCGACTACACGGACCCCGACTGGCCCGACGCCGTACGCGCCGCACACCCCGCCGGCGCCACCGTCCTCTTCGACTCCGTCGGCGGCGAAACCGCCCGCACCGCCCTCGGCCTGCTCGCCCCCGGCGCCCGCCACCTCGTCTTCGGCTGGTCCGGCGGCCCGATCCCGCTCACCGACACCGACCGCGCCGACCTCACCGCCCGCGGCATCACCACCCAGAGCGTCCTCGGCCCCGCCATGCTCCGGCGCGTCGGCGCACCCGACCCCATGCGCGTACTGGAGACCCGCGCCCTCGCCGAAGCCGCCGCCGGCCGCCTGCGCCCGGCCCTGACCCGCTACCCGCTCGCCGAAGCCGCCGCCGCCCACCACGCCCTGGAAACCCGCGCCACCACCGGCAAGGTCGTCCTCGAACCCTAGTTCCGCGACCTCACCAGGAACCCAGCTCCGCCAGCGCCCCGTCCGTCAGCCGGTACACCGACCACTCGTCCTGCGGCCGCGCGCCCAAGGCCTCGTAGAAGGCGATGGTCGGCGCGTTCCAGTTCAGCACCGACCACTCCAGCCGCTCGTACCCGCGCTCCACGCACGTCCGCGCCAGCTCCCGCAGCAGCGCCTTCCCGTAACCGCCCCCGCGCACGCCCGGACGTACGTACAGGTCCTCCAGGTAGATGCCGTGCACCCCGCGCCACGTCGAGAACGACAGGAACCACACCGAGAAACCGACGACCTCGCCGTCCTCCGACTCCGCGACGTGCGCGAACACCGCCGGCCGCTCCCCGAACAGCGCCTCCCGCAACTGCTCCTCGGTGGCCCGCGCCTCGTGCGGCACCTTCTCGTACTGCGCGAGCTCGCGGATCATCGCGTGGATGACGGGGACGTCGGAGACGACAGCGTTGCGAATCATGCCTGCACCATAAATCGAGCGGTCACCGCCCGAGCAGCACCCCGGCCACCGCCAACTCCCGCTCCCCCAGCCGCTCTTCCTCGTCCTCCACATCCCACAGGAAGTTCTGCAACACCCGCCCCAACGTCCACGCGCGCGCCCGCTCCCGGTCCGCCCCCACCGCCTCCGCCAACGCCTCGAACCGCCAACGCACGTCCTCCACCCGGAAGTTGTTGACGATCGCGGGCAGCAGCTCGAACCCCGGATCCCCCGACAGCGGCTTCGGATCGATCGCCAGCCACGGCTCGCGACCGCCCGCCAGCACGTTGTCGTAATGCAGGTCCCAGTGCAGCAACCGGTCCCCCGGCTCCCCCGCGACCTCCGCCACCGCCGCCGCGCAGTCCCGCAGCAGCCGCCGCTCCCCCTCGTCCGCCGGCCGCGCGAGCGCCCCCGGTACGGACTCCAGCATCCCGGCGGCGATCTCCCCGAGCCCCCGCAGTCCGGCCGGCGCGGCCCGCGCCGTCAGCCGCGCCAACAACCCGCCGACCACGGCCACCGCCCGCCGCGGATCCTCGCGCGCGAGCGCCGACAGGTGCCGCCCCTCGTCCAGCCGCTCCAGCAGCATCGTGCCCGTGGCCGCGTCGTGCTCCAGCAGGCGTACGCAGCCCTCCCCGCCCCACGCGCGCAGCGCGACCGGCTCCCCCGCGGTCTCCTCGTCGGGCTCCAACACCTTCAGCGCGGCCGCACTCCCGTCGGCCCGCTCCACCGGCAGCACCAGGGCCGTCATCCCGCGCATCGCGGGCCCCGTACGGCGCAGTTCCCACCGCTCCAGATAACGCTCCGCACGCTCCGCACGCACCCGCTCGATCATGCTCCGACGGTACAAGGATCACCCCGCGGCGTAGCATCGGAAGAGAAGGAGCGCACCACCACGAGGAGGTGGACGTCCATGCCTGAGACCCTCGGAATCGGGCACGTCACCCTGACCGTGAGCGACGTGAAACGCAGCGCCGAGTTCTACAACGGCGTGTTTGACACACAGACAGTTCTCGACGTGGAGGACCAGTTCGGCCCGTTCATGGCCGTCGCCTCCCCCGCCCTGGTCATCGGCTTCCGCACGCACCAGTCGACCAACCGGGCCGACGTCTTCGATCCGACCCGGGTCGGACTGGACCACTTCGCCTTCAACGTCGCCGACCGGCCGGCCATCGAGGCCTGGGAATCCCGGCTCGACGAACAGGACATCTCCCACTCCGGCGTCTTCGAGGACCCGAGCGGCGGCCTCCACCTCAACTTCAGGGACCCGGACGACATCGCCCTGGAGTTCTACCTCCCCGCCCCGCAAGGCTGAGGCTGAGGCGGAGGGCAACCTCCCCGCGAAGGGCCCACGCGTGGTACTCGGCGTGCAACCTCGCACCCAAAACACACCAAAACCCCCACCACCCTACGGTCCCCGCCACCCCTCCCACATCGACCATCCGGCCACCCGTCGCCCCCCAAGGCGCGACAACCCGTCCCTGGACACCCCCGCGAAACGCGGTGTACGAACTCCCCCATGACGATCAACGGCGGCATTTCCTTCTGGTACGCGACCGACCACACCACCCCCACCACCCCACCCCGGCCGCCCCTCACCACCAACGCCACGGCCGACGTCGTCATCGTCGGCGGCGGCTACACCGGCCTGTGGACCGCCTACTACCTGAAGACCTCCGCCCCCGACCTGCGGGTCACCGTCCTGGAGCAGAAGTTCTGCGGCTACGGGGCCTCCGGCCGCAACGGCGGCTGGCTCTACAACGGCATCGCCGGCCGCGACCGCTACGCCGCCCTGCACGGCCGCCCGGCCGCCCAGCGCCTCCAGCGGGCCATGAACGACACGGTCACCGAGGTCATGGACGTCACCACCAAGGAAGGCATCGACGCCGACATCCACCGCGGCGGCGTCCTCGAAGTCGCCCGCACCCCGGCCCAGCTCACCCGCCTCAAGGCCTTCCACGCCGCCGAGCTCTCCTTCGGCGAAACCGACCGCGAGCTCTACGACGCCACGCAAACCCACGCCCGCATCAACGTCGCCGACGCCGTCGGCTCCAGCTGGAGCCCGCACGGTGCCCGCATCCACCCCCTGAAGCTGGTCAAGGGCCTCGCCGCGGCCTGCGAACGCCTGGGCGTCGTCATCCACGAATCGACACCCGTCACCGAAATCTCCCCCCGCAAGGCCGTCACCCCCTACGGCACGGTCCGCGCCCCGTACGTCCTGCGCTGCACGGAGGGCTTCACCGCGGCCCTCAAGGGCCAGAAGCGCTCCTGGCTCCCGATGAACTCCTCGATGATCGTCACGGCGCCCCTGCCGGCCTCGACCTGGTCCCAGCTCAACTGGTCCGACAACACGCTCCTCGGCGACATGGCCCACGCCTACATGTACGCCCAGCGCACCGCCGACGACCGCATCGCGATCGGCGGCCGCGGGGTCCCGTACCGCTTCGGCTCCCGCACGGACAACGACGGCCGCACCCAGCCCGCCACCATCGAGTCCCTCACCACCCTCCTCACGACCTTCTTCCCCCAGCTCACGGGCACGGAGATCACCCACGCCTGGTCGGGCGTCCTCGGCGTCCCCCGCGACTGGTGCGCCACCGTCACCCTGGACGCCACCACCGGCCTCGGCTGGGCGGGCGGCTACGTCGGCTCGGGCGTGGCCACCACCAACCTCGCCGCCCGCACCCTCCGCGACCTGGTCCTGGGCGACGCGACGGACCTCACCACCCTTCCCTGGGTGGGTCACCGGGTCCGCCGCTGGGAGCCGGAACCCTTCCGCTGGCTCGGCGTCCAGGCCCTCTACGCCGCCTACCGCGAGGCCGACCGCCAGGAATCAACCACCCACCGCCCGACGACAACCCCCCTGGCCCGCCTGGCCGACCGCATCTCGGGCCGCCACTGACACCCGGCCGCCCGGGACATGCCGAAGGCCCCGGACCAAGCAGGTCCGGGGCCTTCGGGCACAGAGCCCCCTGTCGGGTTCGAACCGACGACCCCCGCTTTACAAGAGCGGTGCTCTGGCCAGCTGAGCTAAGGAGGCAGGCCGCCAACACTCTACACAGGCCGCTCTTCCCCGGGCCATCACATTGAATGCCACTCCCGCGGCACCGGGCACGTTCTTTCGCCGAACACACTCATGTCCGCCCAGCTGCCGTCAGCCCTCCACCGCTTCCGTGAGCGGGCGCAGGGCGAAGACGTGTCGGACCGCGGCGGGGTCGCGGCGTTCACGCGCGTCATCCAAGCATCCGGGTCCGACGGATCGCACAGAGTCCGAAGTCACGGCGGTGCGGGTGCTGACAGGAGGCGGATCGGCGGGTAGCGTCGGGCGGAGTCCACCTAGTGGACTAGACCCATTCTTCCTTCCACTCGGATCGTCCGGCACGTTCCTGCCGGTAGAAGGGATTCATCAGCATGGCTTCTGTCACTTTCGACAAGGCGACCCGGCTGTACCCCGGCGGCGACAAGCCCGCCGTGGACCAGCTCGAGCTGGAGATCGCGGACGGCGAGTTCCTCGTCCTCGTCGGTCCGTCCGGCTGCGGCAAGTCCACCTCGCTGCGCATGCTCGCCGGCCTGGAGGACGTCAACGGCGGTGCCATCCGCATCGGTGACCGTGACGTCACGCACCTGCCGCCCAAGGACCGGGACATCGCGATGGTGTTCCAGAACTACGCGCTCTACCCGCACATGTCCGTCGCCGACAACATGGGCTTCGCGCTCAAGATCGCCGGCGAGGACAAGGCCACCATCCGCCGCAAGGTGGAGGACGCGGCGAAGATGCTCGACCTGACCCAGTACCTCGACCGCAAGCCCAAGGCGCTCTCCGGCGGTCAGCGCCAGCGCGTCGCCATGGGGCGGGCCATCGTGCGCAAGCCGCAGGTGTTCCTCATGGACGAGCCGCTGTCGAACCTGGACGCCAAGCTCCGCGTGTCGACGCGTACGCAGATCGCCGCGCTCCAGCGCGACCTCGGCATCACCACCGTCTACGTCACCCACGACCAGGTCGAGGCCATGACCATGGGCGACCGGGTGGCCGTGCTGAAGGACGGTCTGCTCCAGCAGGTCGACACCCCGCGCAACATGTACGACCGTCCCGCGAACCTCTTCGTCGCCGGCTTCATCGGCTCCCCGGCCATGAACCTGGTCGAGGTCCCGATCACCGACGGCGGCGTGAAGTTCGGCGACAGCGTCGTCCCGGTGTCGCGCGAGGCGCTGTCCGCCGCGGCCGACGCGGGCGACCGCACCGTCACGGTCGGCGTGCGCCCGGAGCACTTCGACATCGGTGACGAGGGCGGTCTGAGCATCGTCGTGAACGTCGTCGAGGAGCTCGGCGCGGACGGTTACGTCTACGGGTCGACCGCTGCGACGCCCGGTGCGGACGCGCAGGACCTCGTGGTCCGCGTGAACGGCCGCCAGGTACCGGAGAAGGGCTCGACGCTGCACGTCGTGCCGCGGGCCGGCGAGATCCACGTGTTCTCGACGTCATCCGGTGAGCGGCTTTCCAACTGACGCCTGAGGGCTCACGGCTGAGGGGCGTCCCGCCAAGGGGCGCCCCTTTTCGTGGCATTCGACCTCTGCACGTCAACCCTTAATTCGAAAAGCCACGTCGAACCATCCCCCGTCAGGGTGACTAAATGTCGCCAAATCTTCACCGAGCGCTACTCTCGCCCTCGTGACCCACACTGCCCGCCGTATCGGCCGTTCCCTCGCCCTGGTCCTGCCCGTCGTCCTGGTCCTCTCCGGGACCCTCGCGGTCACCATGGTCCCCTGGGCGGACAACTCCTCCTCCCAGATCCTGACCGCCTCCGCCGAGGGCGTCTCCGCCCCCGCGAAGCCGCGTGCCGCGCACGAGGTGCTGCGCGACGACCTCGTCGGCGAGCTGCAGCGGGGGAAGGCGCCGGGTGACGTACTCACCGACCTCCAGCAGGAGGTGAACCGGCGACCGTCGCTCGCCGAGCACTGCGTGGGGATCGCGCGGGCGCTGGGGCGGGCCGCCGTCGAGGTCTACGGGCCGACGAAGGCGCAGTCCTTCGCGCGCCCCGTGTGCGACACCGCGTACGCGACCGGCGTCGCCTCCATGGGTTGAGGCTCGCCGCCTCCCTACGCTGGCTTCCATGAACGAAACCTCCCGATCCGCCCCTCCCGCAGCCGCGTTGCCCGCCGCCCCCACCCAGGCCGTCGTCCTGGCGGGCGGCCAGGGTTCGCGGCTGCGGCCGTATACGGACGACCGGCCGAAGCCGATGGTCGAGATCCCGGGTACGGGGATGCCGATCATCGGGCACCAGCTGGCCTGGCTGGCCTCGGAGGGGGTCACGGACGCGGTGGTGTCCTGCGGGCATCTCGCCGAGGTGCTCCAGGAGTGGCTGGCGGGGGCCCGGTTGCCGTTGCGCGTGACGACGGTGGTGGAGGAGGAGCCGTTGGGGCGCGGCGGCGGGCTCAAGTACGCGGCCCGGCACCTGCCGCACCCGGACCGGGCCTGGTACGCGACGAACGGGGACATCTGGACCCGGTTCTCGCTGCGCGAGATGGCGGCGTTCCACGACGAGCGCGGCGCCACGGCGACGCTCGCGCTGGCCCGGCCGCGGATTCCGTGGGGGGTGGTGGAGACGAACGAGTTCGGGCAGGTGCTGGACTTCATCGAGGCGCCGCCGTCGCCGTATCCGGTCAATGCCGGGGTGTACGTCTTCGGGCCCGAATTCGCGGCGCTGCTGCCGGACTTGGGGGACCACGAGCGGACGACGTTCCCGCGCCTGGCGCGCGAGCGGCGACTGGCGGGCTTCCCGCTGCCGCAGGGGGCCTACTGGCGGGCGATCGACACGGCGAAGGACCTGACCGAGGCCGCAAGGGAGTTGGCGGCTCAGACGGCCCCCTGAGGCCTCTGCCACCCTGCCCCGCCTTTCCCACGATGCTCCGCGGGCGCCGGAGCGGCCGCGCGCACGGGAAGGGCCCGGCGC